>CAZBFW010000046.1:0-12926 GCA_964491135.1 uncultured Phycisphaeraceae bacterium
GAAGGGTGCGAACAAATCAAAGAGGCGATACGCACATACAGGAGCCCGAACCCGTGGGACGGCGCGCCCGCAAAGCCCGCCCGTTCTGAAGGGGCGGAGAAACGTCTCTTCATTTCCGATCTCGCCCCCGACAGGGGGCGGCGGACTGTTGCCACGGGTGGAGTCCCCACTCCATCGGGACGTAACCCGTGGACCGCGGTCCGTCGCAAAACCCCACCTGCCACGGAGGGGCAGAGGAGGGTTGCGTTCGCCGCTCATCCTCCGCCCCTCCAGGGCGGAAAAGAAAGGAGAGGACGTTTCTCGAACCACCGGTTCCGTCCCGATTGTCATCGGGACTTCACCGGTGGCTACGATCCATGACCCCTCCGGGGTCAGAAGATCGATCTGCGGAGGCAGATCTGGCCTTTCGCGGTCGAAGACGTTCGGGGGCGACGGGGGCGGAGTGCGGAGGCAGATCTGACCTCCACGATCCATGACCCCCGCGGGGTCACCCACTGGATTGCACTGCTCAACTTCCGCGTTGGCGGGCCTGCAACTCACGCAGGATGGAATGTCGTCGTGAATGATATGCCTCTTCGCCGCGGGCGTATGAGTCCGCTTTTGAAACCGTGGATATGCCTATGGCCACGGCCATGCCGATAAAGACCAGCCCGAAAAGGGGAAAGAAGAAAGGCGCTTCCATCGAAATCGCCATGGAGGTCCAGAAAATGCCGAAGCCACCCATTACAATCGCCCCGACGACTCCGCCCGCCCGACTCGGCCGGTAGGTTCGGCCATGTTTACCTCGCATCATGTGCTGCTCGCGCTCGAGGAGCCATTCGCGGTCCAGACGTTCCAGCTCATTCTGCAGGCGAATGACTTCCACGTCATCCGCGATCTCCGCAGTGCGGCGGCTGATCTTCTCGAGCACTTGCGAATAGACGGCGGTTCCCGAGCGGAGAATCTCGAGCTGTGACCCACAGAAGCCGCACGTGGCGTATTTCGTGACCTCGCCCACCTCAAGCGGGGCGCCGCAGTTGTTGCAGCTGACTGCCTGTGTTCCCATGGCCGAATCCCCACACTGGCCGCGCCGACGCCCCTTTCCTTGTGCGGCCGGCGCCGGATCGCGACTCAATCGTATCCGTTTGCCGAGTTTCCGCAAACGGCCCGCGACTCCGCAGTTCGGCCAGTCGTCAATCACAATTCGGCGATGTTCCGCTCGGCCGTTATTCGTTTGCGTGTCCCCTTCCGCCCCCGACAGGGGGCAACAGTCCTTCGCTCCTCCGGAGTGAGGGAGGCGCCGACCATGTGGAAGCCTTTGGAGACTCAAGACTCCACGAACAGCCGACTTTCTCTACACGGCTCGCAGAGCAATGTCGCGGCGGCAGTAGGCGCCCTCGAAATGCATCCGATCCACCGCCTCGTACGCCCGATCCCGCGCGGCCCGGATGGTCTCGCCCAGCGCCGTCACGCCGAGCACTCGGCCGCCCGCCGTCACGATCTGATCCCCCACCGTTTTTGTCCCCGCGTGGAACACCGTGACATCCGGAAGCGCGCTCGCGTCCGCCAGGCCCGTGATGACCTTGCCCTTCTCATAGCTGCCCGGGTATCCGCCGGCCGCCATCACCACGCACACCGCCGGGCGCGGATCCCATCGCAACTCAATCTCGTCCAGCCGGCCGTCCAGAACGGCCTCCATCGCCTCGATCACGTCGGATTGCAGCCGCGGCAGAATCGCCTGCGTCTCCGGGTCGCCGAACCGGCAGTTGAACTCCAGCACCTTCGGCCCGGCCGGCGTAAGCATGAGCCCGGCGTACAGCACTCCGCGGTACGGATTGCCGTCTCTGTGCAGCACGTCAATGATGGGCACCAGCACGTCGCCCTGGATTACGCTCATCACCTTGTCGGTGGCGATGGCCGTCGGGCTGTACGCACCCATACCGCCGGTGTTCGGGCCGGTGTCGCCTTCGCCGATCGGCTTGTGATCCTGCGCGGAGTCCAGCACATAAATGGTCCGGCCATCCACCAGGGCCAGCACGGACAGTTCCGGCCCCTCCAGCCGTTCCTCGACCAGCACCGTGTCACCGGCCTCCCCGAAGATGCGGTCTTCCATGATTTTCTCGAGGGCCAGGACCGCCTGGGCCGGCTCGTCGCAGACAATGACACCTTTGCCCGCGGCCAGTCCGGCCGCCTTGACCACCAGGGCGCAGTCGCGGGTGAGAGTGTACTCGCGGGCATCGCGGAAGCGGTGAAAGATCCGGGCCGAGGCCGTCGGCACGCCGGCCGCCCGCATCAGCTCCTTGGCATAGGCCTTGTCGCCCTCGATCCGGGCCGCGGCGGCCGTCGGGCCGAAGATGCGCAGCCCGGCCTGCTCAAACCGGTCCACGATTCCGGCGCAGAGCGGCGCCTCCGGCCCGACGATCGTCAGATCGACTTGGCGCTCGCGGGCCAGGGCCAGCAGCCCGTTAATGTCCTCCGCGGCGACCGGCACGTTTTCACCCAGCGCCGCCGTCCCCGCGTTGCCCGGAGCACAAATCAGCGCCGACACCCGCGCCGAGCCCGCCACCTTCACCGCCAACGCATGCTCCCGCCCGCCACCACCGACTATGAGAACCTTCATAGGTCTTTTCCTGAATCCAAGGTTGCTCTCGTCCGACATCGATCGGGCGGCGATCGGAGAAGGATTCGCACGCCAGTTAGGTCAGGGCGACTGTATACGCGCCACAGTAGGCCACCGCAATCCGGCGACGCCACCGCGAGGGCAACGCCCCTTGACCCGGCCCCTCGGGAGGCTAAGGTAGATTCAGCCGAGAGCGGCGTAGCTCAGTTGGCTAGAGCATGGGATTCATAAACCCAAGGTCGTGGGTTCGAGCCCCACCGCCGCTAGTGATGTAACTTCATACGGGCCAGCCGGTTAGAGCTGGCCTTCGTCTTGCGCGGGCGGGGCCTGCAATGGTGGCCGGAGGGTTCTTGTCGTGAGAGCACTGCCGTTTCTCAGCCCCATTCTCACGCTTCTGGCGGCCGGCTGCGCGCCGGAGGTCGTGGACGTCAACGCGTATCTGGGGGACCAGCCGTTTCCGGCTCCGTCCCGGCAGGTGGCCGTCTTCGTGGAATGCCATCCGGGCGACCAGCCGATGCTGCTGGCCCGCCGGGCGGTCCAGGCCGTCGAGGCGGAGTTGGATCGCCGGGGGTACGCAGTCGTGGAGAAACCGGACGAGGCCGACTACGTGCTCGCCTGCCTCATCCGCGTGGGTGGCGGCCAGGTTGTCACGCGGGTCGTCCCCCGCTACGCCGACCTGTACGCCACGCCGTGCTACGCCGGCGGGTATGGTGGATGGTACCGGTCCCACGTCTACGGCTGCGGCTTCGGCACCACCTACGTCGAGGAATCGTGGCGGGAGTTCGACCGGCAGCTTCACGCCACTTTGCTGGACCGCCCCGGCTTCGACAGCGCCCCCGAAAACGCCCGCCATCAGGCCATTGTCTGGCAGGCTACTGCGGTCAGCACGAGCACCGATCGCGATCTGCGCGCCGTTCTCCCTTATCTTCTGGCCGGGCTGTTTGAGCACTTCGGCGAGGACACGGGCAAGCTCCGCCACCATCAATACACGTCCCATAGTGATGAGGTGGAGCGGTTTCTGAAAGACCGCGACTGATGGAGACCGGAGACCGGCTGGAAAGCCGGTCCCACAACAGGGGTGATGAGGTGGAGCGGTTTCTGAAAGACCACGACTGATGGAGACCGGAAACCGGCTGGAAAGCCGGTCCCACAGGGAGGGAGACCGGCTGGAATCCCGGCGCGCCGGGACGGTCCCACAAGAAAGGGGACGAGGTGGAGCGCTTCCTGGACGACCGCGACTGAGGGTCACTTGCGTCCGGGAAGCGGCAGACCGTGTGCCGGCTTGTCCTCGACGCCGCCCGGCAGTGCCCGTTTTATCGGCCGATCGAATCCGCAAACTCCCCTGCCTGCCCATTCCGCACGCCAGGAAAACGTATCGTATGTTTCCAAAACAGCGGATGGGGCCCGTTCGCCGGGGCCGGTGTAAACAAACTCACCCGTGAAAGGGGTAAGTTGCCATGAACGATTGGCAGAAGAGATTCTCCAGCAAACTGGAGACGGTCCGCGGGGCGTCCAGCGATCGCTTCGAGGAGACGGTGGAACGCTGCGTGGGCCCGGTGTATGAGGAGTTCCACAAGTTCACGGCCCAGCAGGGGTTTACGGCGTCGGCCCCGCTGTGCAAGGCGGGCATCCGCACGTTCAAATTCTCGCTTACCGAGAATGCGTACGTGCTGATGACGTTCCGGCTGAACAACCTGGAGAACTGCGAGCTGCTCAGCGAGTTCGTCATCCCCAACCGCGGCAAGCTGCCGCCGATCAACCAGCACGTGGAGCTGTCCGAGGTGAACGAAGCCTGGGCGCGCCGCGCGTTCGAGCAGGCGCTGGACCACTTCGTGGACGCCTACGCGGACGCCGTGGGCGGCGGCTCAAAGCAGAAACAGCCCCAGCCGGTACCGGTCTGATCTGCCGATCCCGGCCATCAGATCAGTGAACAGAGGACCTCGCAGCCGGCCGCCAGGCGCTCGTCAGACACCGCATAGCTGATGCGGAAGTGGGTGTCTCGACCCCCGAACGCGCAGCCGGGGATGACCAGCACGTTCTTCGCGATGGTCGCCTCCACAAAGGCCGTCGCGTTCGGGTATCGCTGCGGCACGCGGGGAAACACGTAGAACCCGCCCGTCGGCCGGACGAACTCGAACCGCGGGCTCAGCGCGTTTACGACCAGATCACGCTTGGCCCGGTACGAGGTCACCTGGGCGGACACGTCCGTCTCCAGGGCCGTCAGGCAGGCCCACTGCGCCGGCTGCGGTGCGCAGACAAACGTGAACTGCTGCAGTTTGGCCATCTCCTGGATGATTGCCGCGGGGCCGGCCGCGTACCCCATCCGCCAGCCCGTCATCCCGTAGTCCTTACCGAATCCGCGAAGCAGAAGCGTCCGCTCCGGGGCGAAGGTCACGGGGCTGGCCGCCGGGCCGTCATAGCACAACCCGGCGTAGATCTCGTCGCTGATGATCAGCAGATTGTGCCGGCGGGCCAGCTCGCACAACGAGCGGATCTCCTGCTCGGAGTACACGATGCCCGTCGGGTTCCCCGGCGAATTCACGATCAGGGCGCGCGTGCGCGGCGTGACCGCTGCCACGAAGCGTTCCGGATGCAAGGACAGGTCGTCGTACGTATCCACGGACACCGGCACCCCGCCGGCCAGGCGAACCAGCGTGCGGTAGGACACGAAGCAGGGGTCGGCCACCAGCACCTCGTCGCCCGGGTTGACGCACGCCATCAGGGCCAGTGTCAATCCGCCCGAGACGCCGCAGGTGATCAGCACGGCAGGGTCCCAGCCGAATTCCTCCCGCATGGCCTGCCCGATGCGCTCCCGCAGGGGCACGATCCCGTGCGTCACGGTGTATTTGTTGCGCCCCTCCTGAATGGCCGAAATCGCCGCGGCTTTCACCGGCTCCGGCACGTCAAAATCCGGCTGCCCCATGGAGAAGTCGATGGGATCCTTCATCGCGGCGGCCAAATCAAAAATCCGCCGGATGCCCGACGAGCCGATAGACGCCATCCGCTGGGCAACAAACTCGCTGCCGGACATGGGAACCCTCCGTTCGCCCGCAACGGCCAGTGCGACCGCACGCCCTGCCGGCCCGCGGTCTGACGTGCCGATAACAGAATCCGCTGCCCGGACCGGCCCGAGCAGCGGATGTCATTGTACGCTCAAACCCCGAAGGAGCCACTTGTGATGCCGGCGTCCTCGAGGGCCGTCCGGGTGCTACTTCTTCGCCGGAGCCGCCGCCGGCTCGGCCGCAGCGCCTTCCTCGCCCTCGGCCTTGCCCTTCTTCTTCACCTTGCCGCCCACCGCCGCCTTGCGGTGAGCCACTTTGGGCAGGCCGAACGGGGACCGGCCTTCCTCCCAGCGGACCTCGTCGAGAAGGCGAGCGATCCGCTCCGCCCGACTGAGCACATTCCGATGGCGGACGAGGGCCGCCTTGGTTTTCAGAGACTTATCCATCGACATCGTGTTCGTACTCCCTACCAGTGATCCTGGGTTAATTTCTTCGGATACCCTTCGAGTCTGTACTGACCGCCGCCCTTGTAGTACTCCCGGCCGGCGGCCTGAATCCGCCGGAGGTGCCGGTCGTAACGCTCGCGGTCCGCCGGATCGTCCCAGTTGAAGCCCTCCGGGGCAACCAGGAGATATCGGTCCCCCGAAAACTCCACCGAGGTCTCGATCCCCAACTGCCGCAGGTACGCCTGGGCCCGCAGGGCATCGTCCCGAGCGGACCCCGCGAAATTCTGGACGACAATGTACGTCAGCCCGGCCGTCCAGCCGCCGGAAGGAGTCCGTCGAGCCGCGTCATCCCGCGACGTCAGCGTTGTGGACGGCGGCGCCACTTTCGTGGGCGCGACCGGAGTCTCTTCGGGCACCAGCGGCGACGGTCCCAGCCCCTGGGTCACGTTCGGCTGGGTCGGCCCCTGGCGCACGCGGTCCATCTCGTCCAGAGACCCGCCTTCCGCACCGGCCGTTGCCTTGCGAGCGTCGGCCTTTCCCGCTTCCTTGCCACTGCCGTGCCCCAGCCCGTAAGCCACGCCCAGCAGCACTACGATCGCGAACAGGACGGCAGCCGCCCACGTGCTGTCCAGAACGATGCGAATGACGCGCCCGTCAATGCGCAACACCGCATCCCTCGTGCGCTCCGCATCCGGAGGCTCCGATTCCGGCAGCTCGCCCGGCGGCCGTACTGCCTGCGCCACAGCCGGCGGGGTCTCCGGGGCCGGAGGAGCGACCGATGGCGGAGCGGCCGAGCCCGTCTGTCCGTCCGAACCCCCCTCCCGGCTCTGTGTCCAGAGGGGGGGGTTCTTGGACTTGCTGAGAACCTCGTACAGCGGGGCACGCTTGGGCTTGGCCATCTGGACCCACTCTCCCGACGCCAACGGCGCCGCGCAAGCTCACCACGATACCTCAAACCGCGGAATTTTCAACCCGCGGCCCGTGAAGGACCCTGGGCCCGCACGGCCAAACCAGGCCGCCGGATCGGGCCGGGCTGGCGTTTGCGGGGGCCGGCGGGTACACTCTCGCGGCCGGTGGGAGGGATCGGGCCGGGTGGGGCGCTCGCCCCGGCGCGGGGGATCCGCGTTTAAACGCAGGGTGCGTGCATGAAGTTTGAGTTGATTGATCGCATCGTCGAATTGGAGCCAAACGCCCGGATTGTGGCCACAAAGTCCGTCTCGCTGGCCGAGGAGTACCTGGCCGACCATTTCCCCACTTTTCCGATCCTCCCCGGCGTGCTGATGCTCCAGGCGATGATCGACGCCGCGTCGTGGCTGACCCGGGTCAGTACCGATTTCGCCCACAGCCTGATCTTGCTGGCCGAGGTCCGCAATGTTACATATAAAAGTTTCGTCAAGCCCGGCCATCAGATGCGGCTGGATGTCGAATGTCGTCGACTGGACGAAGCGGAGGGCGAATTCTCCGGGACCGGCCATTGCGGCCCGGTTGAGGTGGTCAAGGGGCGCTTTGTCCTGAGACACTTCAATCTGGCGGACCGGAACCCGGCCCTGGCCGCGATCGACCGGCGGGTTATTCAGGCGGCGCGGGCGCGGTACGATTTGTTAAGCAACCACCACGGCAAAGCGAACGCCGACTCTGCGGCGTAGTCCGGTGGACCGCCGGTCCGGTGGGTCGAAGTGAAGGAGGATAATCTCTATGGCGATGAGTCGCGACGAGGTGTTCAAGAAGGTCGAGTCCGTGCTGGTGGACGCTCTGGGAGTGGACGAAGACGAAGTGACGGAGGAAGCCACGCTCACCGGCGATCTCGGCGCGGAAAGCATAGACTTTCTCGACATCGTCTTCCGGCTGGAGAAGGCGTTTGACATCAAGATCCCGCGCGGGGAACTCTTCCCCGACGATATCCTGAACAATCCCGACTATGTCGAGAACGGTCGGATGACGACCGCCGGGCTGATCCAGCTCAAGAGAAGCATGCCCCACGCCAACTTCTCGGAGTTTGAAAAGGACCCCAGCGTCTCCCGGATGCCCGACCTCTTCACGGTGAAGGCCATTGTGGATTTCGTGACGCTGAAGCTGAACCAGAGCGGGCAGCGGGCGGAGGCCGCCTCCTAGCCCCCCGCCTCCCCACGCGGAGTCCTGCATGCGTTGGATGTGGATTGACACCTTTGTCGCGTTCGAGTCCGGCAAGCGGGCGATGGCGGTCAAGAACGTCAGCCGGTCGGAGGATCACCTGCACGACCATTTCCCCGGCTTCCCCGTCATGCCTGCGTCGCTCATGATCGAGGGCATGGCCCAGACCGCCGGCATCCTGGTCGGAGAGGCCCGCAACTTCCGGGAAAAGGTCCTGCTGGCCAAAATCCGCCGCGCCCGTTTCGACGACTATTGCACCCCGGGAGATCGCATCCGCTACGAAGCCTTCATCGAGGCCATCGATGAGGCGGCCGCCACCACCCGCGGGATCGTCTACAAGGAGGATCGGCCCATCGGGGAAATTGACCTGATGTTCTCCCACGCAGACAACGCGGCCACAGACCTGGGCCTGCCCGGGCACAACTTCGTATTCACGGATCAGTTCATGGACCTGTTAACGGCCTACAACGTCCGGACTGCGGACTGACGTTCGGGCCGACCGAGTGGAATTTCCATGACCGGCGAACGACGAGTCGCAATCACCGGCCTCGGCACCATCACCCCTCTGGGCATCGGAATCGAGCCCCTGTGGGAGGGATTGATGGCCGGGCGCTGCGGGCTGAAACCTATCGAGGCCTTCGACGCCTCGGGCCTGGCCTCGCGCCTCGGCGGCGAGATCCCCGGCCTCAAGGCCGCCGACTACGTGCCCAAGAGCTATCGCAAAAGCGTCAAGGTGATGGCCCGCGACATCGAGATCGCCGTGGCCGCCGCCCACGCGGCGGTGCGGGACGCAGGCCTGAACACCCGGTGCCTCGTGGAACGGGGCGAGGCGAGCGGCCCCGCGAATGTGGATCCCACGCGGTTCGGGGCCAACATCGGGGCCGGCCTGATCTGCGCCGACCTGCAGGAGCTGGCCGGCGCGTTGTACACGGCAGCCGAGAACGGCCAATTCAGCCTGGCCCGCTGGGGTGCCGAGGGAATGAACAACCTCACGCCGTTGTGGCTGCTCAAGTTCCTGCCCAACATGCTTGGCTGCCACGTGACGATCGTGCACGACGCGCAGGCGCCCTCCAACACCATTACCTGTGGCGAGGCTTCGAGCCACCTGGCCATCGGCGAAGCGTACCGCACCATCGCCCGCGGCGCCGCAGACGTGTGCATCTGCGGAGGGGCCGAAAGCAAGATCAACCCCATGGGCGTTGTACGGCAGCAACTGCTGAACCGTCTGGCCACGGGATGGGACGACACGCCCGCCCGCGCCTGCCGGCCCTTTTCCGCCAGCCGCCGCGGCATCGTGGTCAGCGAGGGCGGCGGATTGCTGATCCTCGAGGAATTGAACCACGCGCGAGCCCGTCAGGCCCGCGTGTACGGCGAGGTCATCGGCTTCGGTGCCAGCGCGAACACGAACAGTTGGACCGAGGCGGATCCGGACGGCGCCGGACTGGCGGCGGCCATCCGGGTCGCCCTGCACGATGCGGGCATTTCGGCGGACGCGATTGACTCCGTCGGTACATTCGGCGCCGGGCTGGTGGGGCATGATGCGTCGGAATTGAAGGCCCTGCAAAAGGGTCTCGGCAGCCGGTTCGACGGCCTGCCCGCCATCGCCACGAAGGGATCGCTGGGCAATGCCGGCGCCGGCGCCGGCGCGGTGGACCTGGCCGTCAGCGTGATGGCCCTGGCCCACAACACGCTGCCCCCTTCGCGGAACACCGACGACCCGGACCCGGAATGCCGCCTGGTGTTCGCGACGAAGGACCCGGCCGACGCGCGGATCCGCTGCCTGCTCAGCGTCGGTTATTCCCTGAGCGGCGGGCAGAACGCGGCCCTCATCATCCGGAAGTGCGAGGAGTAGCCCCGTGGGACGCAGAACAGTCATCACCGGGATCGGATGGGTCACGCCCCTGGGCTGTGACATCGAAGACGTGTGGGGCAGGCTGCTGCGCTGCGAAAGCGGCATCGAGCCCACCACCCTGTTTGACGCCCGAACGTTTCCCACCACGTTCTCGGCCGAGGTGAAGAACTTCCGACTGGAGGACTTTCTCGGAGCCGACGCGGCACGCCATGCCGACGCCGCCCGCAACTCCCGGTTTGCCCTGGCCGCCACCCAACTGGCCTGGACCTATGCCGGGCTCGACAAGAAACCTCCGCCGCGGCGAGAACGCGTCGGCGTCTATCTCGGCGGCGGCGAAGGGCCGATTGACTTCGACAACTTCGTCAGCGCTGCCGTCGCCGGCTGGTCGGACGCGGAGCATCGGCTGGATTGCGTCCGCTGGGCCGCGGCCGCTGCGGAACGTCTCAACGCCGTTCGCGAAATCGAGCAGGATCCCAACATGGCCGCCGCGCACATCGCCGTCCAGTTCCAGGCGGCCGGTCCGAACTTCAACACCCTCACCGCCTGCGCCGCCAGCACGCAGGCGCTCGGCGAAGCGCACTCGATCATCCGTCGCGGAGATGCGGATGTCATGATCTCCGGCGGCGCCCACAGCATGATCCACCCGCTCGGCACCACCGGATTCAATCGACTCACCGCCCTGTCCACGCGGAATGACGAGTACAAGACCGCCTCCCGTCCCTTTGACCGGACGCGCGACGGATTCGTGCTCGGCGAGGGATCGGGCATCCTGATCCTGGAGGAACTGGAGCACGCCCGCGCCCGCGGCGCGAAGCCCCTGGCCGAAATCACCGGCTACGGGTCCACCGCCGACGCCTTCCGCATCACGGACATCCATGAGACCGGACGCGGCGGAATCGCCGCCATGCGGGCGGCCATCGAGTCCGCCAACCTGACCATCCACCAGATCGACTACATCTCCACCCACGGCACGGGCACGGAGGAAAACGACAAGATCGAGTCGCTCGCCATCCGCACCCTGTTCGGCGAACGGGCCAAACAGGTGCCGGCCAGCAGCGTCAAGAGCATGTTCGGACACCTCATCGCCGCCGCCGGGGCGGTTGAACTGATCACGTGCGTGCTGGCCATTCGCGACGGGATCATGCCGCCCACGGCCAATTACCGCGAACCGGACCCCAACTGCGACCTGGATTACGTTCCCAACGCTGCTCGCAAGGCGGAACTTCGCCACGTGCTGTCCAACAGCTTCGGATTCGGCGGGCAGAACGACTCACTCGTGCTCAGCGTGTTCGAGGAATGATCCGCGCACGGGCGGCAACGATTCGGTCAAAAAATCTGTTGACATCCGACGACGGTTGTGCAAGACTGAAGCCCGCGCCACGGCAGAGTTCTGCCCAAGCCGCTGGTTTCAACTGGTCCGGCATGCCGCGAGAGTTGGAACCCGCGGCTTTTTTCTTTTGACGAAATCCGTCTCCAATATAGAGGACAATCATGGCGCAGACACACCAGGCAGGCGATGCGTCCGGCATGGCCGGTTCGTCTCCACCACCTGCCGCGCCGTCGGAACCGGCGCGTCACAGCGCCTTCGGTCGCGCGTTCTGGATGCTCAACTGGATCGAGGCCTTTGAGCGCCTCGCCTACTTCGGCATCCGCGCGGTCGTGCCCATTTACATCATGCAGGCCACCGAGCCGGGCGGCCTGCACGCGTCCGCCACACAGAAGGGGATCATCTACGCCTGGTGGGGCGCGGTGCAGTCGTTCCTGCCCCTGTTCACCGGCGGCATCGCCGACCGCTACGGATACAAACGGGTTCTGTTCTTCGCCATCAGTACGAACGTGATCGGCTATCTCATGATGGCCTATCTGGACTGCTATGAAGGGTTCTTCGCGGGCGTGCTCATCCTGGCCCTCGGCACCGCGTTCTTCAAACCCAGTCTCCAGGGATCCATCGCCCAGAACCTGACGAAAGAGAAGTCGTCCCTGGGCTGGGGAATCTTCTACTGGATCGTCAACATCGGCGGATTCGCCGCGCCGTTCTTCTCCACCATCGTGCTCGGCAAACCCCACAGCGCGCAGGGCTGGCAGAACCTGTTCCTGATTTCGGCCGGGTTCACCGCGGCCAACCTGCTCCTGCTCTTCACCTTCCGCGACGTGCCGTCCGGAGCGGACAAGACCCAGAGCCTCGCCAGGGTCTTCTGGATCACCATCGAGAACATCTGGCCCTACTGGTTCCGCGACGGTCGCCTGCACCGCCGGCGAACCGGACTGGGCGCCGCCCTGGCCGTCGCGGGAATCGTCGTGCTGGCCTGGGGCCGCGTGCCCCTGCCGGACGTGCTCCGCTGGGTGCTCGGATTGGGGTTGCTGGCTGCGGGAGTCGTGCTGATCCTGTGGCTGGTCGACGGCCACTTCACCTGGCAGCTTCGCCTGCCGGTGTTCCTGCTCATCATGTCGGCCTTCTGGCTGATGATGTACCAGGTCTGGGACCTGCATCCGAACTTCATCGAGGACTGGGTCGACAGTTCCATGGTCGCCCAGCGACTCCCCTTCGATCTGACGCAGGAATTCGGCGACCGCGGCCTGCTCCGCGTGCCCCAGCAGATTCTCCTGTCCACCAACGCCGGCCTGATCATCCTCCTCGTGCTGCCCATCTCCTGGCTGGTCCGGCGAATGCGAACCCTCAGCGCCATGCTCATCGGCATGACCACCTGCACGGTGGGCACACTCGTGGCCGGCCTGACCGGCAACGGATGGATCTTCCTGCTGGGCATCGTCTTCTTCTCCCTGGGAGAGATGCTGACCGGACCCAAGAAGAACCAGTACCTCGGCCTGATCGCACCGCCCGGCAAGAAGGGCCTGTACCTGGGGTACGTGAACATCCCGGTGGGCATCGGGCTGTT
>CAZBFW010000047.1:0-12686 GCA_964491135.1 uncultured Phycisphaeraceae bacterium
TCCAGGCAGCAGAGCATGGCCGCCACGCCGGCCAGGTCGTCGCAGGCCCGGGCGTAGAACCGGCCGTTACGCACCGCCGCCTCGGGCAGGTCCCACATGCCCAGTGATCCCGCAGGAACATGCGTGGGAACGTCGATCTCCGCGGTGGCCACTTTGCGAGCAGCGCCCTTTCCGGTGTTCCGGGTCGACAGGATTCGCCCGCGCACCCAGCGGTCATCGACGCGGAAGCGGACGCGGGCATCGGCAAAATACTCCGGCTTCACGCCGCCGCGCCAGACGGCCCGAAGACGATGCCCGCCACTCATGCCCTCCGCCACAAAGCCTGGATGATCGGTATGGGCGGTCAGACACACCGGGCGGGCCACGCGGTCGGCGCCGTGGCGGTAGTGCACGAGAAGGTTCCCCGCCGGATCGGATCTCATCCGAACCCCGCGCAGCCTGCCGCAGAATGCCACGATCCAGGAATGGACCCGGCCTTCCGCGAAGGGCGCGGTGGGCAGAGACAGGACTTCAAGCGTCGTTTTCTTGTGCGTGGCCCGAAGCATGAGACCCCTGCGGCGGACGGTCTAGCCGACCTTGCTCCTCATGAGCCAGAAGGCAACGAAAGTGATGATGGCCAGAGACAGCACGGCCGTGCCGAGGAAGAACCCCGCCCAGGACCGGCCCTGGTGCTCGTTTCGCCGCTGGCCGGCGCTGCTCAAGCCGAGCAGGGCCCCGATGGCCGCCAGCCCCATGGTGCCGGCTACGCCGATCAGCACTGCGGGTTGAAACATCGAGTTTCCGAAGATGATCATCTTCAGTTCGGCGTCGTAGTTGCGGACCAGAAGCCCGGCCGTCCCCAGGAGCCCGATCACGGCAATGGCCGAGCAGATCACGGACCACCTGGCCTGTACGTCGTATCGTCGTAAACTTCCGCGCGCCACGGGCGGCACCTCACTTGCCGATAGAAACGATTCCGATTCACGCCCGGGCCCCAAGACCACCCGGGCCGCCAAACGCGGACGGGACACCCCCACCATCCTAGCCCAGACCGGCGTCCGGCGTCCAGCGCGGGGACGGCCGGTCAGGTCGCCGGGTCTCGGGGGTCGGAGGCATCGGCCGAGTTATCGGGCCGATCCGCGGGCGGCGTCAGGCTGACCACTTTGACGGCGTCGCCGCTGGCGGAGTATCGCCCGGCTGTGGATCGCTCCTGGCGAACGTTCGTGAGGGCGTTGGCCCCCTTGAGTGCCGCGGCGGCTTTCAGCCCCTCCAGGGCCTCTTCCGGCCGGCTGAACCCGTCGACGAAGACGGCTTCCACCTGCTCCACAATTCGATAGCCCGCGATGTCCACCGTGCTGGACGTGGCCAGGACTTTCTGGGCCTCGCGCCGGCGCTCGGTCGCCAGCTTCTGCGGGCCGGCATACTTCTGCAGATTCGGGTGCAGCCGCACGGGGTGGGAGCGGCGGCGGAGCCGGCGCCAGCGGCGGAAGGATCGCCAGAGGATCCCCAGGAGGATCACGAGAATCACAAGCGTATAGCCGGGATGAGCCTTGAACCATTCCATCGTGCGTCAGGTCCTGCCAGTCTGGGGCGACTGCTGGTCCAGTCGCCGGCCCCGATAGGTCGTTCCCCGCCAGACGGTGCGGGTGGCTCCGCCCAGCTTGAGCATGGCGTTGACGAGCATGCCCAGTCCCAGCACGGCGCCGAAGACGTATCCGAACGACCAGGCGGGATGACTTCGGACCAGCCTATAGAATCGGAACATGACCGTCTGCTGCACGAGCACAACCGCGGCCGAGACACCGGCCACGCGCCACCAGGGCTGTGCGTCGGACGAGATCAGGCCCCCCGCCACAGCCGCCAGGAGCGATATCCAGGGGAAGAGGCTGATGATGGTCAGCAGCGCCATGCTGACGGACAAGCGCGGGAACGTTCCGAAACAGCCGTAAAAGATCCGGCTCCAGCCGCGCCAGGTCTGCCTGAACGTGGAGTACATGTGGGTGACGTACAGGTCGTCGTTCTGGATGACGTTCAGGCGAAGGCCCATGGATTTCGCGATGCGGGCCATGTGCATGTCTTCGTTGACCTCGGTCTTGACCCGATCGTGCCCGCCGATGCGGTGGTAGCAGGTCCGCTTCATCAGCATGAACGCCCCGTTGGCGTACGCGGCCTTGGATTTCGGGTCGTTGACCTTGGCGGGCCGAAACCAGAACACCATGATCGCGGCGCAGACCGGCTGGAGCAGCTTCTCCCAGAAGCTGCGGGTCTCCAGGACGGGCAGCACGGACAAAAAGTCGAGGTTTCGCTCGACGGCCTCCCGCACGGCCACGGAAAGGGTGCGTCGCGACGTCTGGCGGCAGTCCGCGTCGGCAAAGCAGAACCACTCACCGCTGGCGGCTTCCACGCCCTCCCGCATGGCGTTGTTCTTGCCAAACCAGCCTTCACGCAGTTCGTGAATGGTCAGGACCTTCAGATGACCGTTCGGCCTGGCCTGCAAGCGCAGGTCTTCAAGAATATCCGCCGTCCGATCCGCGCTGCGGTCATTGATGATGATGATCTCGTAGTCCGGGTAATCCTGGTCCAGCAGCGAGCGGACGCAATCGCCGATGTTGGCCTCCTCGTCCTTGGCCGCCACCAGCACGGAAACGCGAGGCGCCGGCCGCGGCGGCCCTTCGTGTGAGTGCGACGAGAGCATGCGCTCCGTCCGCCGAGCCCGGCTGATATCCAGATGGCGGGAGAGCCAGATCAGCCCGATCAGACTGAGAAACACCGTCCAGACAAGAAAGGCCGTCGGCATGAATTCTTCGTTTCCTCGCGCTGGGCCCTGCCTGTCCGGGCCGGCTGACCGCGTTGGCTACTCGGGCGACTCGCTCGGCTGGGACTCCGAGTCCCCACCTGTGGCTGCAGGAGGCGGTGCCGGAGCCTCCGGCGCCGGGGGCGCCTCGCCGGCCGGCGGGGGCGCTTCGTGGACGTACTCTTCGATCTCCTCGATCTGCTCGTAGTCCGTCAAATCCACGGCCCGGCGAAGCAGGAAGTAAATCGCCGTGCCGGCCGAGAAGAAATAGGATACCAGGAACGACCAGACCAGGCCGATCACCAGACACACCCAGATGAAAATCAGCAGACCGCTGATCCAGTCGCCACCGTCCCAGGACACGTCCGGGAAGGCCCGGCCCCGGAACTCGTACGGCCAGATGGCGTCGAGCTTGGCCACCTTGTCGTTGCCCACCGTCCGGGACGCAGCGGCGGCGCCGATGCCCACGCATTTGTGCGTTGCCAACAACGTCAGATGAGCGAAGAAGTACACCACCAGCCAGCAGACGGCCCCGTAGACGAATGCCACCAGGCCGTACCACGCGGCCCGCCACGGGCGGGTGTATACGTAGTGGAAGCCGGTGGCGAAGGCGTCAAAGCTGCTGGAGCCCTCCACGGCAATCGCCGGCCAGAAGAGAACGCCGCCCGCGAACCAGCCGACCCAGAGCACGGCGACGGCCAATCCGCCCACCAGGGCGAGGAAGAAGAACAGCCCACCCAGGATGTCGCCGAAATACGGGATGGCCAGCACCAACCCGCCCAGGACCAGCAGCAGACCGATGAAGACGATTCCGATCACGGGCGCGATGGGTGCCAGCAGGAAGCCGCCCCAATAATGGCGCCTGACGAAGGCAAATGACTCCCGCGGGCTGATGGTCTCGCCCCGGGCGAAATCCACGGCGGCCATCCGACAGATCATCCCGCCGGCACACGCCCAGATCAGCAGCAGTCCGGGGAAGAACAGCAGCGAGAACCAGGGGTGGTATCGCAGCATCCAGGAGGTCGCCTGGCATATCCCGCCGACTTTGGTCACGGTATCGCCCGAGAGGATCACCGATTCGACGATGGTGCGGACCTGGCCCCGCAGGTGGCGGGAGTACACCTCGTAGATCCCCGCACCACCCTTGGCCTCTTCGAAGCCCGATTCCGAATACCGAGCGGACGAGTAGGCGGCGATGACCCCCGGGTCCACCCCCTTTTTCGCCCCGGTCCAGATCAGGTCCAGCAGGCTGCCCCAGATCAGGGTGGCCACCAGGCCGAGCAGGGCCACCAGGATCTTGCCGGGCTGGCGGGCGATGCGGAACGTCCCAAAAATCTTGACGCAATCGGCGCCGGGAAACTTCTCCGAAGGGGTGACGGTAGTGGGTGCGTCAGACATGGCAACCTCCTTGTTTGCCCCGGGCTGCGGAATGCAGGTCGGGGGTGGCGACGAAACGAGCGCACGCCCTCCGGGTGGCCGGCCGCCGTTCACCCGCAGAAGGCGCCGCGCGGAAGCCGGACCGGATTCACCGCGCCGGGGTCCGGCCCTGGCCGCCCCCCATTATAGAATCCTCCCAACTATCGGCAACGGGCGAGTTTGCGATCTTCCGCCCGGGGGAACGGGTCGCCACCCGGGCGGGGGCTCCTGCGAGCCGTCTCGTTGAATGGGACGCGGATATTTGATATCCTGCCCAGAGAGCGCGGGACTGGGAACGTTCTCGTCCGCACGGAACAATTTCACAGAATCTGGGGAAGAAGCACATGACACAAGGACGGTGGATACAGGCCCTGGGGCTTCTATGCGCGGTGTCGATGGCGCTGCCGAACGTGGCGATGGGGCAGGCGACCATCACGCAGGACAACCGGAAGATCGAGTCGTTCGTGGACTGTACGGACTCCGGAGGCACGTGGTCGTGGGGGCCGACCACCTGGACGCCCTCCGCCCTGGGCGCTGCGTTCAACGAGACCCTGGAGTACCACGGAATTTCGCCGAACGCGAAGGTGGATGCGGACGGCATCGCCATACAGAGCTCCTCGCTCAACGGCAGCGCCACGTTCACGTCGGTCACGACATCCGGCAGCGCAGACGGCTTCGCCGACGTCGACTACGGCACCGCCAACAGCGCCACCGTGGACGTGGAATCCTACTTCTACATCCGGTTCACGATTGACACGGCCCAGGACTACACGCTTTCCGGCACGCTGGCCAGGAGTTCGGGCACCGGTCCGTCCGTTCGAATCCGCCTGCAGCAGGTCGGCGTTGGGGACATCCTCTATTCGACGGTCGCGGGGCCGTTTTTGTCGGACGGCACTCTCGAGCCCGGCACGTATGACTTGCAGGCCCGCGCCACCTCGCTCTACAGCGGCAGCGGGTACTACGACAAGCAGGCGTCCTATGAGAACGTGACGTTCACGCTCGGTGCCCCGTTGGCCGGCGACTGCGACGGCGACGGCGACGTGGACCTGGTGGACTACGATGCCTTTGAGACGTGCCTGGCCGGTCCCGTTGACACTCCGCCCTCCGGGTGCGACTGCTACGATCTGGATGGGGACACCAGAGTGGACCTCGCTGATTTCGCCATCTTCCAGGAGTCGTTCGGCTCGTAAGCGGTTCTGGGGACCATGGACGCGGGTGGCGCAGGGCCGGACAGGCCGTCGGCGTCGTGCTCCTGGTAGCCCCAGGCGCCGGCGTAGCCGTAGCGGGTCTGGCCGGAGCCCGTCATCTCGACCAGCTCGCCGAAGGCCGTGTAGACGCGGCTGTTCGTGGCCACCACCGGGGGCGACTGGTCGTCGTCCGTCAGGAGCCGCGTCGTGCCGATCTGGTCGCCCAGGAAGTACTCTGCAGCGCCGGCGACCGACTGTCGTGCCAGGCCGGGGATGTAGCGCTGAAGCTCCGTCACGCTGCCGCCTACCGCGACCTGGTAATCCCCGTACATGCTGCCGTCCAGGTCATAGTCCGTCCAGGTTTCGTCCAGAATGCCGCCCTGGGCATTCGGGTCCGGGTTGGCCGGGTTCAGCCGGCGTGCCAGATACCGCTCCCGGCCCCCGTAGTACCGGAACTCGTACGCCCAGAGCCGCTCATACTCGCTCTTTTGAAAAAAGCCAGGGTTGTTGGAGCCGATCAGACTCGAACCTCTGACCTCACGGGTGTGATCCGCCAAGTCCACATCCCCGATAGCAGGAATAGCATCGTAGTAACGCTAAACCCTACCAACTTTCGCACGGATTGCAGGCGTTTTGCGGAGCGCTCCGCCAAAATCGGACTGGAACCGGCGCGCTCGGTGACCGCCGATACTGTCGGTCGCCAGACCCGCACCTTTGCGCGCACGTGTCGAGGATGGCGAGCTTCGCCATCCAGCGTTTCTCAGCGTTGGGGGTCTTCAGGTTGGCAGCGATGCGGGCTACCGCGTCGGCCTCTCTGATCGCTAACCACACCAGCCATCACCGTGCAGTCGGTGTGCCGTCCGCAGCGAGACCGTGACTTGAGGGACCGTAGGTGTCAATCACGCATCCCGGGACGCCGGGCAATCTGCGAGGGCAGTGTATGCCGTCGTCGGGCGAACGATCACCCAGGACCGTATGATTCGCTGTACCTTCACCGTCTTGTCCTCGCATTCAAAACGCCCTACCGGCCTTCGTCAGGGCATCGATGGCCCACTTCCCCGATCCTCGCCTGCCCTTGTATTTCCTTCAGGACTCGCCACTTGGGCCTCGCCATCGACCTGAATTCAAGCCAGTGTTGAACGCGGATGCGATAGTACCGAAGCCGCCTGCGAATCCAGGATGTTTCCGCGTACCATCGATCCACCTCTTGAATCGTGGGGAGCCGCATCTCCTCATATGCGAGTTCGAACCACAGCAGGAATCCGTCCTCCGCTCGCCGAGCACGAGCGATGCGATCTTCGCCGAAACATTGGTACCGGAGTTCGCCGGCCGACGAGGCATCGGACAACTCGAACAACTCCGACAGCATCTTGAAAGCTGGCTCGGCGACGACGAGCGGCGGAGGAACGTACTCTTCCTCAAGGTACCCAAGTGGCTCTTTGTTACTAACCCTGAAAGCGATCACTCGAAGGCACTCCAAATCTGCATCGGCATATAGACGAGCCGCACCGAAACCGTGGGATAGCGACTGACGAAAGAGTGAGACCAACAGCATCCGGGCGACAGTATCATGCCCGTGCACCCCGTGCTCGTTGTATGTGATGACTGCGTTCGCGAAGGAGAACTCAGGTTCCAGGTCGATATTCCACATAGGTCCTCTTCTTCCCGCGGTTGCTCGGAGAAAGCGGTTTGGCGGATCAGACTCTTCGGAATCCACAACGATGGGGAACGGCTCGCGGCCGCCTCCCGACAGTTCAGGCGCGCCACAGTCACTATGCGGCCGTCGCCTTAGCACTTCAATCCAACAAATGCCAGATGCCCCATCTTTCGGGCAAGAAGCAGGATGGACAGCCGTTGCCAGCCCATCTCCCGATCCTGTCACTTATCCCAAATTCCTGGTCAAGGGCGACACCGATGGCTGTCCCGGCCACAGCCCCGGCCACCACGACCCCACCGCACATCGCCAAACCGCCGTTAGCCGCAACCCACGCACCGGCGGATTCACAGCCGCTCACCAGTGGCACCCAGACATACCGCCAGACCCCTCTGACGTTCTTCAGCTTCCATTTTCCGTTGATCTTGCCTGTCAACTCCTTTGGGTATTTGCCCCACCAGGGTGGCTTGATGGGTTTGATGCCGGGCCCCGACATTCCACCCGTGCCTCCGTTCGGCGCTGTAGGATAGATGAACGCCTCTCCTGATGGGTCAACCAGAGCGGTCGGAGTTGCGTCTGCGTATTGATATACATTCAGCCCCCCATCGATCCCAGCCGGATCTCTCTGCAAAAACCGCCCAGTCGCTGGATCGTAGTACCGCCAGCCGACGTGCAGGAACGGTAACACCCGGCCAATCTGCGCGCCGCACGCGCATCCGTAGCCATCCCATATGCTGTTGTCCGGGCCGTCGGCGTCGTGCTCCTGGTAGCCCCAGGCGCCGGCGTAGCCGTAGCGGGTCTGGCCGGAGCCCGTCATCTCGACCAGCTCGCCGAAGGCCGTGTAGACGCGGCTGTTCGTGGCCACCACCGGGGGCGACTGGTCGTCGTCCGTCAGGAACCCCGTCGTGCCGACCGGCTCAGTCCACAGGGTCTCCTCGAAACGTCTCAGTGCTTCAGCTCATTCACATCCCCCTTGTCAGTCTATTGGCGCGATCCCGTTCTGCTCGCCCCATGTCCTCAAGCAGTCCGATTGCCTCTGGATCGTCAGGAATTTTGTGAAGAACTTCCGTCAGGCACCGACGCGCCTCCTCACTGTCCCCCATCTCGTGGTACAGCTTGGCCGTAGCCAGAAGCAGATCCCGCCAATCTGGATGACCGAGTTCAACGGCGCGGCGAGCATGGAACACGGCGGCCTGGAGACTCCCATTCCGCTGATACACCCAGCCAAGCGAACTATGCACATAGGGATCGTCCGGAGCGTCGCGGACAGCCGCCTCCAGATGCGAACGAGCTTCCTCAAGCCTGCCTGACATGGCCAATACGGCTCCGAGGCGAGTCTCGGCTTCCGCGTCTCCGGGATGATCCGTCAGCACCGAACGCAGGACTTCCTCAGCTTCGCTCCACAGCTTCTCTTCGTCTGCAGACTCAAGCCATGACGCCAACACCATTCGGTTCTTCCAGTCACCTCGCAACTCACACGCGTGCCGAAGCAACTCCAGTCCCGCCGCCATGCGGCCAGATTCGCAGAGCATAACACCCTCAAGCTGACACGCGAGATCCTCATTGCGCGGATCGCGACGAGCTGCGTCCAGAGCCAGCTTCACGTCCGGGCTGCCGCCCTTCAGCTTGTACAGAGCATATGCGTAGTATGCATTCACGTGCCCATCATCAGGCCTCCAATTCCTCAGCTTCTTAAGCAGAGGAAGCGCCTTCGCGAAGGCCCCGTCGTCAAACAGAGCGTTTGCTTCCGCCAGAACGTCTTGGTATCGTTCAGGTGTCATTTCAGAGAATCATAACCCACTGCGTTCATTGCGCGTACACCTCCTCCTCATATTCACTGAAACTCGTCGATGTTCTCACCAATCAGTTCCAGTATTCGCAGTCACCAGGGAACCTTTGGGTCCGGAGGTGTTGGACAGGGCTCTCCTGGGACAGGCAGGCCCCTGGGGGGAGGAGCCGGTCGGCTTGGCTTGCCTGCTTTCGGGTTCGGCCCTCCCCGACCCCGCCGGGGTCGGATTCAGTTCGCAGCGCAATGAACTCTCGCGTTCACCGAACGGAGCGGCCGAGCAGATCCTTGACCCGAATCGCATCGAGGGCCAGCCGTCCCGTGCCTTGATCCAGATGGGTGACTGCCGCGTGTCCACGCAGTCCGGCGACCCGCCGTCGTCCGATCGCTTGCCTCACCAGCCATCACCGTGCATTCGGTGTGCCGTCCGCAGCGAAGCCGTGACGGCCTCCGTCAGCGGAATCCGGCGGCCGTCCGAAGAAGGATGAATCGGCTACGGGAGCCTTCTCGCCTTGACGAACGGGGGCTGATGGGTGATGCTTTCATCCGCTTGACCCCTTTAGCCGCCACAGGATGTAGGCCGCTACTATTGCGACGACGACGATACCGACGATGGACAATTGCCACCATTCGATATTCGGCCAGTAAAGTCTGCCCGATTTGAATCGCTCAAAGTAGACGCCTGGTATGACCTTGGGCGAAATGGTCCCGTCATCGTTCAGGGCTAGCAACTCTACAGAAACACGCCGGCGCAGTCCCCAGCTGCGTATCAGCGCACATATGTGCAGCGTCTCACCATCTACAGTCAGTCGCTTCAGCTCAGGCCATTCCTCGTCAGATGATGCTTGCAGCCGATCAGCAAGCGCACGCAGTTCATCGTAATTCAGGTCCATTAGCTCAGCTGCTTGCTTCTGAAGACAGTCGGTAGCCTGCTCTATCGAGATCATCGCCCTATCTCCACCTTCGTAACGGCGGGTGCCCGCGCCGGCGTAGCCGTAGCGGGTCTGGCCGGTGCCGGTGATTTCGACCAGTTCACCGAAGGCGGTGTAGACGCGGCTGTTCGTGGCCACCACTGGGGGCAACTGGTCGTCGTCCGTCAGGAACCGGGTCGTGCCGACCGGCTCGGTCCACAGGGTCTCCTCGAAAGCTCTCAGTGCTTCAGCTCATTCACATCCCCCTTTCCCAGGTTGCTTGGCGCGATCCCGTTCTGCTCGCCCCATGTCCTCAAGCAGTCCGATTGCCTCTGGATCGTCAGGAATTTTGTGAAGAACTTCCGTCAGGCACCGACGCGCCTCCTCACTGTCCCCCATCTCGTGGTACAGCTTGGCCGTAGCCAGAAGCAGATCCCGCCAATCTGGATGACCGAGTTCAACGGCGCGGCGAGCATGGAACACGGCGGCCTGGAGACTCCCATTCCGCTGATACACCCAGCCAAGCGAACTATGCACATAGGGATCGTCCGGAGCGTCGCGGACAGCCGCCTCCAGATGCGAACGAGCTTCCTCAAGCCTGCCTGACATGGCCAATACGGCTCCGAGGCGAGTCTCGGCTTCCGCGTCTCCGGGATGATCCGTCAGCACCGAACGCAGGACTTCCTCAGCTTCGCTCCACAGCTTCTCTTCGTCTGCAGACTCAAGCCATGACGCCAACACCATTCGGTTCTTCCAGTCACCTCGCAACTCACACGCGTGCCGAAGCAACTCCAGTCCCGCCGCCATGCGGCCAGATTCGCAGAGCATAACACCCTCAAGCTGACACGCGAGATCCTCATTGCGCGGATCGCGACGAGCTGCGTCCAGAGCCAGCTTCACGTCCGGGCTGCCGCCCTTCAGCTTGTACAGAGCATATGCGTAGTATGCATTCACGTGCCCATCATCAGGCCTCCAATTCCTCAGCTTCTTAAGCAGAGGAAGCGCCTTCGCGAAGGCCCCGTCGTCAAACAGAGCGTTTGCTTCCGCCAGAACGTCTTGGTATCGTTCAGGTGTCATTTCAGAGAATCATAACCCACTGCGTTCATTGCGCGTACACCTCCTCCTCATATTCACTGAAACTCGTCGATGTTCTCACCAATCAGTTCCAGTATTCGCAGTCACCAGGGAACCTTTGGGTCCGGAGGTGTTGGACAGGGCTCTCCTGGGACAGGCAGGCCCCTGGGGGGAGGAGCCGGTCGGCTTGGCTTGCCTGCTTTCGGGTTCGGCCCTCCCCGACCCCGCCGGGGTCGGATTCAGTTCGCAGCGCAATGAACTCTCGCGTTCACCGAACGGAGCGGCCGAGCAGATCCTTGACCCGAATCGCATCGAGGGCCAGCCGTCCCGTGCCTTGATCCAGATGGGTGACTGCCGCGTGTCCACGCAGTCCGGCGACCCGCCGTCGTCCGATCGCTTGCCTCACCAGCCATCACCGTGCATTCGGTGTGCCGTCCGCAGCGAAGCCGTGACGGCCTCCGTCAGCGGAATCCGGCGGCCGTCCGAAGAAGGATGAATCGGCTACGGGAGCTTTCTCGCCTTGACGAGCGGGGGGCTAATGGGTGGACACCTTTATCCCTCCCTGCATTCCGGCCCCCGCGGTGCCCAGGCTGGTGTTGGAGACAAACGTCCAATCGGTCAGGTTACGGTCCTATCTTCCATTCCCCCTTTCCCAAGCTTCGTGGCGCACCCGCATTCGGGACACCTTCCACTGAATGAACCTCGGAGATCATAGCCGCATCTCCGACAGATTCGCATGCCTCTGGCATCCAGTTCATCACAAAGCCGATCACGAATCATACGGCGGTGCAAAATCCGCGGCACCCAAACTCCCGATAATGCGCACAAGCCCCCCATAAGGACCTTGGAGGCCAGCGTCATACGTCCGAGATTCCAGTGTTTCTCGATGAGTAACAACGCGCCTGCCCACAACAGGATCATCGGGCCAAGTACCTTCCATGTCCGGAACGACGCAAGTGTTCCTCTCATCGCCTTGTTGAGCAATCGCCCTCTTTCCCTGGCCTCCGGCAGGTGCTTCAACTCGGGGAAGAAAACCTCAACAATCACTTGTCACCGTCTCCCCATTTCAATGCGAACCTCTCGGGCCCATCAAAGACACCCAGCGTCACGGACAACTCCTGTACGTGCCAGATCCGAAGTCAACCCAAGTGCATGTGTCGTGGTCAAAGGGATCAGGCACAATCAGAACTCCATCGAATGCCTCAGGATGTGCTGCTATCCTCTCTTGGTCTTCGTGTTCCACGCGTGCTAGTTCATACATGTAGTGCGCGTTATCCCAGAGCAGTCCACCACAGATGTACGCTCCATATCCAATAAAGGCAAGCAGTCCGCCGGTTGTCGCCCCCAAGATCTTCGTGGGCTCTGAAGCAGCACCCACAGTTGCGCCACTGACCGTGAGGGCGAACGCCTCGCGTTCATCAAAGTCGGGGAAGTCTTCATATGGTTCCTCTTCCGCAGGCGACAGGAGCCCGGCCGGATCCACAAAGCTGGGCGGCCCTGATGCACAGTACTCATAAACGTTCCACCCCCCCATGAGTCCGATCGGGTCCCGCTGCAGGAATCGCCCCGTGCTCGGATCGTAGTACCGCCAGCCCACGTGCAGGAACGGAAAGACTTCGCCGATGGCGGGACCGGTCGGGGGCGAGCCGAGGACGTTGTCCGGGCCGTTGATGTCAACGTCGTGCTCCTGGTAGCCCCAGACGCCCGCATAGCCGTAGCGGGTTTGGCCGGAGCCGGTCGTCTCGACCAGCTCACCGAAGGCGGTGTACACGCGGCGGTTCGTGGCCACCACCGGGGGCGACTGGTCGTCGTCCGTCAGGAACCGGGTCGTGCCGATCTGGTCGCCCAGGAAGTACTCCGCGGCGCCGGTGGCCACCGACTGCTG
>CAZBFW010000048.1:0-12630 GCA_964491135.1 uncultured Phycisphaeraceae bacterium
GCAAGCTGAAGCGCCTCCGACCGTGCGTCCTGGAGCTTCACCAGACAGTACAGCTGGTCCTCCAGAAGATTGGACAGCCGGGTCGCCGTGCGCTTCAGGGCCAGGAGGTCGTCTGCTCCTACATCGCCGGGCGTTTTTTCGAGCCGCTCCGCCGTGGTCTCCACCTCGGCGCGCAGTTTCAGATAAGATGGAAACAGGGATTTCAGCATGGCTTCGGTCAGATCCAGCGCCAACGCGGCGGCGCTGACGTCGAGCAGGTGCGGGTCGTGCAGCAGGTGCTGCACTCGCTCCTCGATGAAGTCGATCGGCTCATCCTGGATCGTGATCAGGGTGGTAGGGACGCCCACGAGCCGCACGGACGAAGTGGCCGCGACGTCCGGTCTCCACACCGGCATGGCTGCGAACAGGGCCTTCTCGAATGTCTCGACCTGGGGCGGCTGCGGATTCGTGCAGGCATGCACAATGCGCGAGTGAAGTTCCAGGGGTCGCAGGGCCCGCTCGACTTCCTCCGCCGTGGCCGACGTGATCTTGATCCAACGAACCGTGTCATCGAAGAACCAGTCATCGGACATTTCGCGTGCGTCGATGGGCGCAAGCAGACGATCCTTCGTGACGATGTACGTATCAATACGCATTTGGGCCACCTAAAACGACACCGATCAGAACTGCGTGAAGCCTATGGTCTCCGCTCTCCGCGTTGCCTGGTTCAGTGGGCGCGCGGTTCATTCATGGTCCGATGCTTGCGTTTTCTCCACCAGTAGTCCAAACCCATGGCAACCAATACCATCGCCGCGATCGACAGGGCCGACGGCTTGGGGAAGAAGTAGTCCATGAACGAAAAGATGCGGTGGATAATGGCGGACAACTGGTTTACCACCGGCATGCCACCACTCGCGTAGATGGTCGCCCGGCCGGTCGCGCCCACGCGAAGCGGCTGGTCCGGCCGGTCGTCCGCCAGAGCGACAGTCACCTGGAACCGCTGTTCATCGTCCGGAGTATCGGTCTGTCGCGGCATGCGGGGGGTGGTATCTGGCAGGATCCCGCTTGGCATTCCCTGCCCCTG
Source organism: uncultured Phycisphaeraceae bacterium (assembly GCA_964491135.1). GTDB lineage: Bacteria > Planctomycetota > Phycisphaerae > UBA1845 > UBA1845 > JAFGJQ01. Next base: position 1,064 of record CAZBFW010000048.1, read on the forward strand.
CATGACGCCCCGCGAGACGGCCTCCACGGTGCCGGGGCGGATGCGCAGCGGATAGTTCCGCAGGCTCACCTCCACGCGGTCGCCCGGCCGAACCCGTTCCAGCCAGTTCTCCGGGATGTTCGCCACGACCCGCCACCGTTCCGTGGCGACGAGGCTGATGACCGGCGTCCCGGCTTTCGCGTACGTGCCCTCCGCCAAGTGGAGGTTCGTGATCACGCCGTCGAAAGGTGCACGCACGCGGGTACACGAAAGCTGGAACTCGGTCTGCTTCAAGGCTTCATTCGCTCTGCGCACGATCGCGTATACGCCCGCCAGGGCCTGATCCGCCCGTTCGAGGTCATCGAGCATCCGCCGCGCGAACGCCGCATCCGCAAGCGGATCCTCCCAGAGCGACCCGGCCAGCGTGCCCTCTCCGGTCGGGGCCGAAGTCGTCGGTTGGGATGTCGAGCGATCGATACGATTGGTCGCCCCCTGCCGGCGGACGACGTCCCGGAGTGCCCGCACCGGATCGATGAGCACCTCCGCCTTCTTCCGCAGCACATGGGCCTCGATCAGCGCTGCCTCGGCGGCCTCTGCCTCCTGGAACGCCCCCGCAAGCGCCGCCTGCGCCCTCGACTCGGTCTGCTGCGCCTCCGCAAACGCGGCACGCAGCACGGTCGCGTTCGTCACAGCCTTATCGTACTCGACCTGCGAAGCCGCGTCCTTTGCGAACAGGTCCTTCTGGCGGGCAAACTCCGTCTCGGCGTAATCCAGTTGGGCCTTCGCCTGGGCGACACTCGCCTTCGCTGCGGCCAGGCTGGAGCGTGATGCCTCGATGTTCTGACCGGCCGCGAGCAGTCTCGCTTGGGCGCTCCGCACGGATTCGTTCGCCGCCGCCAGCGACGCCGCGTACGTTGCCACCGTCTGATGTGCTTCGGCCAGGGCGGCCCGCGCCTGATCCACCTGGTGCTGATAGGGCTGGGCGTCGATCACGAACAGTTCCGTACCCGACTTGACTTCCTGGTTGTCCGTTACGAGGATGTCGGTCACGAGTCCGTTGACTTCCGGTGCGATCTGAATCACCGGGGCCTGCACATAAGCGTCCTGCGTCTGCGGCGTGTAACGACCGAGAGCGAACCACAGGAACAGGAGTCCCGCCAGCGACGGGAGAGTGGTTACCACCTTCCAGAAGCGCGTCCATCCGAGCAGCCGGAACCGGAAGAAGACCAGGTACACCGGCAACACGTAGAGCACAAGTACGACGAGTATCAGCACGTGACGCTCCCTTAAGCGATGCCATCAAGTCTGTCTGCCTGCCGGCTTCTCGACCCGTTCAGGATCAGCAGGCAACGGCGAAGCCGGGCGCAAGACGTCATGCCTCGCCTCCGACCGCTGCGACGTCCGCGCCGGCGCCCCCGGCAAACACCCGCGCGGCAATGAATCCCACGATCAACGTCAGCGGGATCAACAGCACGATCATCACGAACACGCCCGGGTCCGGGTTCGTGATGCCAAAGTAAGCCACGAACACAGCGGAGATGTTGCGGGTGCACATCCCCAGAGACAAGGCGATTCTCTGTCCCTGGCTCAGGCCGAGACCGATCTTGTAGGACGCCACCGTCAGTACGGTCAGGAACAGTGTCAGGGCGCCGATGGCAAAGCTGCCCAGGGTGGCAACCATCGCCTGCCAGTAGATCCACGTGGTCAATCCAGCACAGATCAGCAGGAAGAGCCCGCCGATTCTCTTGACCGCCGGGAGAAGCCTGTCAGCGACCGCCGCCGCGTACACCCGTAGCGCCACGCCGATCGCGAGCGGCAGCAACACGAGCGTCAGCAGCGGCTGCGCGAGCGCCCAGACGCTCACTTCCAGGCCCCGGATCAGCCACGGCACCAGCATGGGCAGCAACAGCACCGTGCCGACGGTGGCGACCAGGGTGAAGGCGCCTGCGGCAGACATGTCTCCGCGCGCCTTGCCGACCATGACGGGATAGGCTGGCGTCATCGGCGCCAGGCTGATCAGGACGAGCCCTGCCGCGTGTGACGCGGACAGCGGAATGACTTTGGTGAGCACATAAGCGAGCGCCGGCCCCAACACCCAACCCCATACCAGGATCAGGATGACATACACCGGGTCCTTCAGCGCCTTGACCGCTCCCCGCGGATTCAGTTCGAGACCCAGAGCCGCCAGGTTCGACACGGTAAAAACGAACACGACGATCTTGTTGAGTTCCGGCAGGCTCACAGCCAGCATTCTCCTTTGTGCGCCCGCAATGTGGTTGCTCGGCCGGACACGAATTGCCGTTTCATTCGGCTTTTGGCACTGAAAGCTGTTCCGCAGCTTCCGCATCGGCTTTCAACCACCGCGCAAGCAGGACAGGGGACCGGATCCGGACGCCGGACGATCCCCACCACCAGATCGTCCTCCTTGAGCGAACTGCCGGTCCCGGGTCGATCACCCGGCCGAGAGACTCATGACCCAGCACGAGGCGCGTCTTTCCGGGAGGAGCCCAGCCATACTTTCCCTCCACGATCTCGACGTCGGTCCCGCAAACACCGACGGCAACGGCCTCCACCAGCGCTGAGCCGTCGCGAGTATCAGGCTCCGCGACATCCTCCGATCGTGCGGTCCCCGGCCTCATCGGTTCAACCGTGATCGCTTTCATCGTGTCATCTTCTCTCGTTGCCGCGAGTCCGTATGTTCATTTCACGGACGCCAGGGTGCCTCGGTCGCGCCCTGGACTCTGTACCTCGACTTTCGGCTTTCCGCGGACGAAGGCAGATTCCTTGCCGATCTCAATCGTCTTCTTCGGATCGAGCAATCCGAAGAGCTGGATCAGCTTGGCCACCACTCCCGTCCACCCCGTCTGGTGACTCGCGCCCAGTCCCGCGCCGTTGTCCCCATGGAAGTACTCATAGAACAGCACGTAATCCCGCCAGTGGCGGTCAGTCTGGAACTTCTCCACGCCGCCATGGACGGGCCGCCGGCCGTGCTCGTCCCGAAGGAAGATCCGCGCGAGCCGGTCCGAGATCTCCTTGGCGACGTCGAAGAGGTTCATCATCCTGCCGGAACCGGTCGGGCAGTCGATTTGGAAGTTGTCGCCGTAGTACAGGTAGAACTGCAGGAGCGCCCGGACGATCATGGCGTTCACCGGCATCCAGACCGGCCCACGCCAGTTGGAGTTGCCGCCGAACATGCCGGTATTCGATTCGGCCGGCAGGTAGTCGACGCGGTATTCCTGACCGCCTGCGTGGAAGATGTAGGGATTCTGCTCGTGGAACCTGGAGATCGAGCGGATTCCGTAAGGGCTCAGGAACTCGTTCTCGTCGAGCATTTTGGAGAGAATCCGGCGCAGCCGCTCCGGGTTGACCAGGGCGAAGATGCCCCGCTCGGCCACGCCGAGGTGCCCGGGACCCGTGGGGTGCATGGATTCCAGGAGTTCGGGCATTTGGCGCGCGCGTCTCTGCAGGTCGGCCGTTGCCCGCGGGACAAGTTCGCGTTGTTGCTTCTCCATCACCGTCGTGGCGCACAGCGGCAGGAGGCCCACCATGGAGCGCACCTTGAGTCGCGTGGAGCGGCCATCCGGGAGCCGCAAGAGGTCGTAGTAGAAGCCGTCCTCCTCGTCCCACATCCCGTCCGGCCCCGGCCTGTTCATGGCGGCGGCGATGTAATAGAAGTGTTCCGCAAACTTCACGACCATGTCCTCGTAGACGGGATCGTGGGCGGCAAGCTCAATGGCCAGCTCCAGCATGTTTTGGGTGAAGAGGGCCATCCACGCGGTGCCGTCTGCCTGTTCCAGGTAGCCTCCCGTCGGCAGCGGCGAACTCCGGTCGAAGACGCCAATATTGTCCAGGCCGAGAAATCCGCCCTCGAAGACGTTCTTGCCGAACCGGTCCTTGCGGTTCACCCACCACGTGAAATTGAGCGTGAGCTTGTTGAAAGCCGACCGGAGGAAGTCGATATCCGACTCGCCGCGCAGGGCCTTCTCGGTCAGGTGCAGAAACAGCGTGGCCCAGGCGTGGACCGGTGGGTTCACGTCGCTGAAGTTCCACTCGTAGGCAGGGAGCTGGCCGCTGGGGTGGAGGTACAGCCCGCGGAGCAGCAGTTCCAACTGTTCTTTGGCGAAGTCGGGGTCCACGATCGAGATGGGCAGCGTGTGGAAGGCAAGGTCCCAGGCTGCGTACCAGGGGTACTCCCACTTGTCGGGCATCGAGATGACGTCTTCGTTGACCATGTGGAACCACTCCCCGTTGCGGAAGCTGCGGCTGCCCTGATGGAGAGGGTGGGCGCGGTGTTCTTCCAGCCATGAATCCGCGTCGAAGCAGTAGAACTGCTTGGACCAGAGCATGCCGGCGATGGCCTGGCGCATCACACCGGCGGCATCCGGTGAGACCGAGGGCGGTGTCACGGAGCGGTAGAACTCGTCCGCTTCTTGCAGCCGCGCGGCCACGGTCTCATCGAAATCGGGCCCGAACGGCGTCTTCCTGCTCTGGTCGGCGGAGGACTGAGCGGTGAAACGCAACCGTACCGTCGTCGACTGGCCGGAGCCGACCGTCAGACGGTAGTGGGCTGCGGCCTTGGTACCGACCCGGTCGGGATTCACCGCTTCCCGTCTGCCCTGGACCACGTAGTTGTTGATACCGTCCTTGAGGTACGGGCCCTCGTCGGGATAGTCCAGGTGAAGTTGGGTGTGGTTGGTTGAGTTCTCGGTGAAGAGCAGTGACGGATCGCCTTGGCAGTACAGGTGGCAGGTTCCCAGGATCGAATGTACCGCTTGGACTGTGCTGGCCCCGGACGGCCCCTCGACCTGCTTGAGCATCGGTTTCTCGGACGGCCTGGCGATCCACGACGCCCAGTTGTTGCGGAACCACAGGGTCGGCAGCACGTGGATCTCGGCCGGCTCAGGCCCGCGGTTATGCACTGTGATCCGGATCAGGATGTCCTCGGGCGAGGCCTTGGCGTACTCCACGAAAACGTCGAAGTAGCGGTCCTCCCGGAAAACCCCCGTGTCGAGGAGTTCGTACTCCATCTCCTCGCGGGTGCGCCGCCGGTTCGTCTCCACCAGGTCGGCGTACGGATAGGCCGCCTGGGGATACTTGTACAGGTACTTCATGTACGAGTGGGTCGGCGTGCTGTCGAGGTAGAAGTAGTACTCCTTGACGTCCTCGCCGTGGTTCCCCTCGCTGTTGGTCAGCCCGAACAGACGCTCCTTGAGGATGGGGTCCTTGCCGTTCCACAGCGCCAGCGCGAAGCAAAGCCGCTGCTTGTCATCGGACATCCCGCCCAGGCCGTCCTCCCCCCAGCGGTAGGCCCGCGAGCGGGCGTGATCGTGGGTGAAGAAGTTCCAGGCGTCTCCGTTTTCGCTGTAGTCCTCGCGGACGGTCCCCCATTGCCGCTCGCTGAGGTACGGCCCCCATCGCTTCCACGCTGCCTTTCCCTCCCGTGCTTCCCGGAGTCGCTCGGTCTCGGACATGACGAGTTCCTTTCCCTTCGGAGCCACGACAGCGAATCTGGCGACGCGAATCTTCCATCAGACCTCTGAGAACTGGATGACGACTTTGATGTCGTCGGGTTGTCTCTCCAGAGCCTGCTTGAAGTTCTCCGGCTTCTCGCGGCGCGTGATCAGGCGGCTCAGCCATGCCCGGTCCAGGCGTGCCAGCCGATCACTCGCTTTGTACCAGTGACGCTTGTTTGCATTGACACTGCCGATCAATACGTTGTTTTTGAGGACTATGGAAGCACCCACGTCGCCGACGGCGCGATTGACGAACCCACTCGATCCGATCCCCGTCAGGCAGATGATTCCGCCCGCGCTGATTTTCTCGGTAGCGCCTGCCAGGACCGGGCCGGCTCCCGTACACTCGACGATGATGTCCGGCTCGAGTTTGAGGTCCAGGATGCTCCCCGAGTGATACGTCGCACCGAGGGCACGCACGAGTTCCGGCTTGAGTCCGGTCTCAACGCGGTCGAGGACGTGGACCTCGGTTCCGCCCAGCCGCGCGATCGCCGCCGCCAGAAGACCGATCGGCCCCGCGCCGGTTACCAGCACGGTTTCGGGCTCCCAGAAGCTGCGCCGCCCCACAATCAGGACCTGCTCCAACGCCTTCGCGACCACGGTCATCGGCTCAAGCAACACGCCAAGAATACCCAGGCCGGGGTCGACTTTCATGACATACTCGGGCTCGATCCGCCAGCGCTGCGACATGAACCCGTTGATCTGCTTGATCCCGCGCTCGGTGTACTGGCCGTTACGGCACATGTCCCACTCGCCCACCGCGCAGTTCGGACAGGGAACCGGATCCGGCCGGCGGACAATCCCGACCACCAGATCCCCCTGCTTGAGGGAGCTGGCTGGACCAGGATCGATGACGCGGCCAAGTGATTCGTGCCCCAGCACCAGGCGCCTCTGGCCAGGCGGCGCCCAGCCGTACTTGCCCTCGACGATCTCGACGTCCGTCCCACAGACCCCGACGGCCACGGCTTCCACGAGAACTGAGCCCTCACGCACGTCCGGTTCCGGGATATCCTCGCACCGAGCGGTCCCGGGCTTCTTTGGTTCTACCGTTATGGCTTTCACTGTGCATTCTCCACGGTAAGAAGATGCGCGAGGGCAATCTTGGCTCTGGTTCCTAGCCGGTCGGGCGGCCACTCACCACGTCGTCTGCCACGCGTGGGTGTGCCTCCACCGCGACGTCCTTACCGGCCAGCCTGGCGAAGATTTTGGCGAAAACCGGGGCGAGAATGGTGGACCATAAGACCCACATGATGACCATCACCACGCTGCGGGCGTCCGCGTTCGGCATGGCGAACACGGCCGCGAAGATCGCCGCGCCATTCTGCGCGCCCATCCCCATCGCCATGACGCTTCGTTGGTTCTGTCTCAGGCCGAAGCTGAAGCGGTAGGTGATCAGTGCCATCCCGACCATGAACAGGGTCATGGACAGCAGGGCCATGCTGCCAGCCGTGTTGATTATCCCCCGGCCGTAGAGCACCAGGCACCACAGGATACACGCCAGCGTGCTGATGAAGGCCAGCCCCTTGACTGCCGGGAAGATCCGGCTGGCGGCTGTATCGGCGAACTGCCGGATCGCCGCACCGATCACCAGCGGCAGGAGAATGGTGAGCAGCAGCGGTTTTGCGAGCGCCGCGGTGCTGACCGTCAGCCCCTGGATCAGCACCGGGGCCAGCAGCGGCATCAACACCACGGTGCCGACCGTCACGACCGGTATGAAAGCCCCGGCGAATCCCACATCCCCGCGGGCCTTTGCCACCACCTGCTGGAGGATGGGCGCACACGGCGCCAAGCTGGCCAGCAGCAACACCATGGCATACGGTTCCGCCAAAGGAAGCACCTTTGTGATCAGATAGCCGTACAATGGGCCCCAGACCCAACCCCAGATGAAGATCAGCGCCAGGGCTCTTCTGTTCTTCAACGCCGTGGTCACCGCGGGCAACCTTACCTGGAGTCCCATGGCCGCCAGGTTTGACACGGTGAAAATCAGCACCAGCGGCTGAAGTGTGGTCTGAAGAAACTGCATGACTGCGTTCATGGGACGGCCTTTCGTTCATTCATGTCCGCGATGCTGCGCATCGCCCGGCAGAGCAGGCCGCCGGAGACCATGTCTGGCGAGGTCGTTTCCGTCGGCCGGCGTGGTCGCGAGCGGGAACGGGCATTCATGTCTTGGCCCCTTCCTGCCCGGGAGCCGCCAGGTGACTGCGCGCCAGCATGCCGCCGGAGATGTTGCAGGCTTTGAATCCGTTCTGCAGCAGGATGCGCGTCGCGTAGTACGCGCGCACGGCGGAGCGGCAGATCACGGCGATTTCCCGGTCACGGGGTATCTCTCCCAGTCGCGAGCGGAGTTGCGGCAGCGGAATGTGGAGGGCGCCTGGAACGGACTCGACCTCCAATTCCGGCGGATTGCGCACGTCCAGCAGCAATGCGCCGTCCAGCGAATTCCAGTGGCACAGCGGCATATCCCCGCGGAGGTTGTTCGCCGCGATCATCCCCGCGAAGTTGACCGGGTCCTTGGCGCTGCCGAACGGCGGCGCGTAGCACAACTCAGCCTCTTCCAGGTCATAGACCGTGCAACCCATCTGGATCGCCATCGCGAAGGCGTTGATCCGCGCGGGGACGCCATCTTCGCCGAGCACTTGCGCCCCCAGGACGCGCCCGTCGGATTTCCGGAAGACGACCTTGGTGACGAGTATCTTCGCGCCCGGGTAGTACCCTGCATGCGAATTCGGATAGAGATAGATCTTCTCAAAACCCGTCTCCCCAAGCCGGGTGAGGAGTTTCTCGCTCGCGCCAGTCTGTGCGATCGCCCCCTCGAATATCTGACAGATCGAGGTGCCCTGCGTGCCGCGGTAGCGGGAATTGCGGCCGGCAATCACGTCGGCCGCGATCCGGCCCTGCCGATTAGCCGGCCCCGCCAGGGGAATGAGCGTCCATTGACCGGTGACGTAGTCTTTCACTTCCACCGCGTCACCGACCGCGAAGATGTTGGGGTCGCGGGTGCGCATCTGATCGTCGACGCGGATTCCTCCGCGCTGCCCGATCTCGAGCCCGGCCATCTTCGCCAGCGCGATCTCCGGGCGCACGCCGATCGCCAGGATCACGATTTGTGCGGGGTGGGCCTTGCCCGATTCCGTCAGGACTTCGATCGTACCATCCTGCGTTTGCCGGAATCCGGCCACGCCGTCATTGAGTTTCAGCCGGACGCCGTGCTTGACGAGATATCGCTCGACCAGGCGAGCCATTTCCGGGTCGAGCGGGGGCATGACCTGGTTGAGCTTCTCGACCAGCGTCACTTCCAGCCCGCGGTGCACCAGGTTCTCCACCATCTCCAGGCCGATGAATCCGCCGCCGACCACCACCGCGTGCTTCGGTCTCGACACCGCGTCGACACCGTGGCACGGGTTCGTTTCAGACCGCTCCGCATCCCGGTCGAGCCATTCGCGCATGTGCCGCGCATCCGGCACGGTGCGCACCGAGAAGATGCCGGGCAGGTCGATCCCGGGCAGCGGCGGACGGATGGGCGCCGCGCCGGGCGAGAGCACGAGCTTGTCGTACTTCTCCGTGGTGACCGCGCCGGTCGCGCCGTTCTTCAGCTCTACCGTTTTCTGCTGGGGCGAGATGCCGACCACCTCGCAATTCGTCCGGCAGTCGACCGCGAACACGGCGCGGAACATCTGCTCGGTCGCCACCAGCAGGCTCGACTCCTGCTCAATCGTGCCGCCGACGTGGTACGGCAGGCCGCAGTTGGCGTACGAAACGTACGGCCCGCGTTCGACCATCAGGATCTCGGCTTTCTCGTCCAACCGGCGCAGGCGCGCCGCACACGAGGCGCCGCCGGCCACTCCGCCAACGATGATGACTTTCATAGGTCGCATTCCTCCGTTGAGTGACGAACGCCACTAGCCGAGCCGCGTCTTCATCGCTTCTTCGAGCGACGTCGCCTTGGGGAGCTTGGCCATGGTCCGCTTCTTCCACTCTTCCTCGACCAGTTCCTTCGCGGCCTGCTCCAGGAACTCCGGCGCGGCCCACTTCTCCACGTCGAAGTCGTGCTCGATGTAGCCGTTCTTCAGCATGAAGTCCTTGTTGATCTGGAGCGCCTCGAGGTTGTAGGGCGAGAGGACGGGCACCATCTCGACCCGCCTGATGCCCTCGTAGGTGTCTTCTTCGTCGAGGTAGTACGTCTGCTTGTTGAGAATCGCGCATGCGGCGCGCTTGTGCTCATTGGCCCAGCGGCCGACCTTGATCAGGCCCTTCAGGAGCGCGACAACTACTTCCGGGTGCTCTTTACAGGCCACGTCCGTGACCGTCATCGTGGCCGGTACGTTAGCCCCCTGCAGCGTCCAGTCAGGATAGCGCGTCAGGTCCTCGATGGCCTTGAGCTTGCCCGTCTGCTCCTGGAGGCGCTGAAAGACCTTGCTCTGGGTGTAGATCGCGTCCACCTTCCCTTCGAGCAGCGCGGTCTCCAGGGGGCGGAACGCGAGATCGTGCTTGTGGTCGCGCTTCAGCTGGTACTCGTTGGGATTCTCCATCGGCGTAAGCATCTCGGGCTTGTCGTACCAGTCGTCGGGATAGGGGAAGTCCACCATTTGCACGTCTTTGACCGTCATCTCATTGAGCATCAGCATGAGCTCGATGCCCTGCTGCTCCTGGATCCGCCACCAGTCGTTCTTGATGACGTTCAGGCTCTTCGAAATGCCGATTTTCCTGCCCTTGAGGTCCTTCATGCGGTAGATCGGGTCGCGGGCGCGCACCATCATGCAGCCGCCTTCGTAGACGTGCGTCGTCCCGATGAGCCGCGTGCGGCGGATGTCGGCCTGAACGTGGATGGCGGGGAAACAACCGCCAAAGCGCATCAGGTTGTCGAGATTGTGGACGTAGTGCGGGTACCAGTCGTTCTCACGCGTGGAGCGGAGGTACTTGTACGCGACGCCGATCTTCTTGAGTTCCTCCTTCACCCAGCCGAGTTCCTGATCGACATTGCTGGCCGAGATCAGGGGGCAGTTGGTGTAGTAGAACTCCTTCCAGTCCACGTCCACGGACCGCATCTGCTTACCCCTGATTGTCATCGTGGCCATAGATCACTCCTTTTCTGATCGGTGTTGTTCTGTGCAGCGTGCTTACCCAAGCCGCGCTTTCATCGCGTCTGCGAGCGAAGTAGGCCTGGGAAGCTTTGCCATGCTCCGTTTCTTCCACTCTTCCTCAAGTAGCTCCTTCGCCGCCTGCTCCAGGAACTCCGGTGCAGCCCACTCAAAGACATCAAAGTCGTGCTCGATGTAGCCGTGGCTCAGCATGAAGTTCTTGTTGATCTGCAGGGTCTGGAGGTTGTAGGGTGACAGGTTGGGCACGATGTCGACGTGCTTGATGCCCTGGTAAGTATCCTCGACGTCCAGATAGTAGGTCTGCTTGTTGAGGATGGCTGCCGCGGCGTGCTTGTGCTCGTTGGCCCAGCGTCCGATCTTGATGAGGCCCTTCAGCATCGTCACCACGAGTTCCGGGTGCTCCCGACAAGCCACGTCGGTGACCGTGAGGGTGGCGGGGTAGTTAGCCCCCTGCAGCGTCCAGTCAGGGTATCGCGACAGATCCTCGATGGCCTTGATCTGCCCGGTCTGCTCCTGAATATGCTGGAAGACTTTGCTTCCGGTGTAGATCGCATCGACTTTGCCGTTGAGCAGGGCGGTCTCCAGCGGGCGGAACGCCAAGTCGTTCTTGTGGTCGCGCTTCAACCAGGCCTCGGATGGGTTCTCGATCGGGGTGAGCATCTCGGGCTTGTCGTACCAGTCGTCCGGGTACGGAAACTCCACGATCTGCACGTCGTCGCGCGTCATGCCGTTCAGTTTCAGCATCATCTCGATGCCCCACTCCTCGGTCACACGCCACCAATCGTTCTTGATGACGTTCTGACTCTTCGAGAGGCCGATCCTTTTGCCCTTCAGGTCCTGCATCCGGTAGATCGGGTCGAGGGCGCGCACCACCATGCAGCCGCCTTCGTAGACCCCCGTCGTCCCGACCAGCCGGGTCCGGCGGATGTCAGATCGGAAGAGCACACGTCTGAACTCCAGTCACCGCTCATTATCT
>CAZBFW010000049.1:0-8213 GCA_964491135.1 uncultured Phycisphaeraceae bacterium
ATAATGAGCGGTGACTGGAGTTCAGACGTGTGCTCTTCCGATCTCGTGAAGTCAATGTCGATCGGAACCGATTCGACCCGGACGTAGTCCCCTGAAGTCGCGGAACCAGTGATCTCCAGGGAGTGCATCGGGCTGACACCGTCCAGATGGGTGAGTGCCGCGTGGGCCGCTCCCGCCTGCGTAAGCGTCCACTGATCCGTATCGGCACCGCTGAAGGTCTCCGCAAACGGCACCTGGGTCATGTCATACGAGAAGATCACGACCATCTGCTCCCACACTCGGGTCATCCCCGTCATCGGATTGAACTGGACGGGGCAGATCCGCAGCCCGATCTCTGCCGAGGTGCCGCCATCGCTCGGCACGGTGAAGCCCGCGCACTGGGCGGCCGGGAAGTAGTCGGGATAGGAGAACGTCTGGGGGTAGACGGTGGTGTCCGCATTGCCGACGGCCATGGTCGGAACGTGGTTGTAGAACTCCATGTACGTGGAGCCGGGCACATGAACGAGCGCCGATTTCACGCAGGTCCGGGGGGGTACGTCGACCGGTTCGGTATACAGGATCACCGGCAGCACCGGGGTGCTTGGACCTCCCATGTAGGAAGCCCCGGGGATCACGATCACCCCTCCAGGGGCCACGCTCCACGTGTTCAGGGTCAGCGTGGTTTCCACGGTGATGATGTCCCCCGATTGACTCCAGTGCGTGTTGCCGAACTGGTAGCCGAGCAGGTCGCCGCAGTCACCCTGCCGCGCCTTGTAACCCGGCAGGCCGTAGACCTGGTGGATGCCCAGGACTTTCTCGTGGGCCTTCGCGTCTGCGCTGTCGCCTTTGTGCGTTGCTTGGTACTGATTCGCCGCCTGTCGGTATGCCTCGCCGATTGTGTACCCGTGGCCGTACCTCCGGACTGTCTCCGCACAGAGCTCCTCCGTGTAGGCCGTGGGATGGCTGCCGGTGCTGATCCACGTATAGGCGGTAGAGGCCACGTAGGCCAGTGCCTCCTGCACGGCGAATTCCTCGGGGAAGTCGCGGTAACCCGTGCTCGCGCTGGGCCAATTGTAGGTCTGGTTGGGCAGCAACGCGCCGTTGTGACAGCCGGCGGCCACCACCGTCGCCGTGGCGATTGACCCGATGCCGTCCGTGTCCCCCTGCGTGGCATGATTCCCCGCCCAGAAAGCATCGTACGGTGAATCGTCGGTCTTCATCAGGTTGTAGTTGCCGTGCCCGCCGATGTAGACCAGATCGTTCTTGGCGTCGAACTTCGGCGGAACCAACGTGGAGGCAAAGTCGTACGAGGCCAGCGTGGTGTCGGCCGTGTAACCGCAGTCGGCCAGGTGGTCGCTGGCCGTCAGGGCGCCGTCCGTGAAGTCTTTTGACCCGATGCACGCTATGTCCTCCATCGGGTTCATGCCGTTGGAGGTCGTGAAGTAGTCGTCGATCAGAACACTGATCTGGCCCGGCGTTTCCACCAATCGTCCGACCGCGATCTCGCGAGTCAGCCATGGCTTCGAGCCGGAATCCCGGAATCCCAGGTCGGCGTACGTCACGTCCGTCAGGTAGCTTCCGTTCGTCCCCGACTGGTACAGGAACCGCATGTCCGTGGCCGCGTCGTAGTTGTTGCCGGCCCACGTGTACTCCGTGCTGTCCCCCGGATGCTCGTCCGAGCGCACGTACATAGGCACGATCTCGTGGCTGCCGACCAGGATCACCTGGCCCAGGCTCGGGTAGTTGTGCTCGACCAGGTCCTCGATCAGCGCGTCGATCTCCTGAACATATGCGTTGGTGGCCGCCTTGGTGTACGCCGTGCCGAAGTCGTCCAGCCAGGCCTCCCGAGCCTCGATCAGGTCGGAGTCCGGTTCGAAGTCGGCGATGTCCACCACGACCCCCCGGCCGCGCGGGTCGTTCTGGGCCAGGTAGTCCAGGTCCGCGAGCAACGAGTTCGCCTCTCCCTGGGAATAGCCGACGTCGACCCATCGGAATGAATCCGTGATGAGCAGGGTTTCTACTCGCGTCGACGATTCTCCATACACGCGATACTTGTGATCACCGGGAATGTAGCTGAGGAAGTTGTCATCCTCTGCGACTTCAGTGATCACATCATCCACGTCGACCTCGACCTCGAACTGGTACCAGCCGGCGTCCGGCGGGGCCCAGTGCCACGATGCCGTCGCATGTCCGCCGGCGGCAAGACTGTCCACCGTCTGCTCGTCTCCCACCGGGATCCAGGTCTCGGTTCCGGATTTCCGGTACTTCAGGGCCACGTCAAAGGGACTGGCCACCCCGACGTCGCTGTGGTTCTTCACGTCAATCGTGAAGTGGGCCAGGCGATGAGACCACAGCGTCCCCGGCGACGGATAGAACGCGAACACGAGCAGGTTGGGCAGGTTCGCGTACATCCGCAGGCGCTGCAGGTGGGTCGAGCGGTAGATGGTTCCGTCGAAGTTCTGAACGTAGGCGTAGTGGCTGATGTTGTCACCCCGCGAAATCCAGTAGTTCGTATCCGTGGAGGTCCCGGCGCCGCCCGATACGTATTCGAACTTCAGAATGTAATTGTTGTCTGCGCTCATGGTGAAAGGGGTCTCCAGATCCACCTGGCGCCAGAGCGGCCAGCCGGTGAGATCCGCCGCCGGATCCCAGTCCGAGTGGACCTGGGTGTATTCGCCGGAGATCTGAGTATCCGGGTTGTTGCCGATGGCCGACGCCCAGGAAGCTCCGATCTTGATCCGGTAGCTCCAGTTCCAGCCGCTCCAGGCCGGGTCTCCCTCGGCGTCCTGGACCCACAACTCGAGGCGTGACACCGGCGCACGCGGCGCTGCATCGATGAAGTACCACGAGGTCGTGCCCTTGCCATTCACTCCGCCCCAGGGGTCCAGATCCTCGGTGGGACCCCCAATGACGTCCTCGTCTTCCTGCGAATCATACACCTTGACCCAGGCGGCGCGCGACATCTGGGGCAGAGCCAATGCCCCCACCAGGGCCGCCAACCACGCGCAGCGTGAAAAGGAATGGTTCATGATTGCCTCCTCGTCCGGCGGACGCCGAAGTGAAATGATCTGGTGCCGGAGCGGCCGGGCGCAACTCGCCTCGGGCTCCAGCAGATCATAGCGCAGGGGCGGAGCCGGTTTGACACGAGTCGGGGAAGTCCAGATCCTGGCGGGTGGCTGTCCGTGCAACTTGGCGTGCAGGAACGTTTCAAGCGTGCACAGTCAGACACCCCAAGGATCGTCTTATCACGGGAAAACGTGATTGAGCGTCGACTCGCAGTATCAGAAATGGAATGAATCAGGGGCTGTCCGTGCTGCGAACTCGTGGGAGTACCACGGTGGCGCATCCGGTGAGCCCGGAGGGGGTTCATTCACCAGCGCGGTCGATGCTTGACCGGGCTCCGGCTCAAGGCGCCTTTCTGCGCTGAGCACGTGGAGTGACCCGCCGTTTGGGAGGACGACCAGCAGTATTGCGTGACGGCCGTACAATTCCTGGAGGATCTCGTGCTGAGACGTCTCCATAGGGGTGTTGCGTTCACGACGGCGCCGGCGTGTCTTCCGGTCGACCGCTCACTCCTGGGTTAGCGGCGAGGGGGCGTGGAGTTGCTGGTCGGGGTCGGATTCTGACGGGCGTGATGCGGCGATGATGGAACCGTCGTCGTTGATCTTGACGAGGTTCAGCCCGCCGTCGGCTTCCAGCGTCAAACGCCAGCGCTCGCCGGCGGACATGGGGGCGTACACCGCCTCTCCCTGGGCAACGCGTACGCCGGCCTCCGCGGCCTTTTCAGGATCCGTGGCATACGACCAGAAGTGCTGCCAGAGATCGATCTCAAACGCGCTGGGTTCCGGCGAAGTGCGATAGATGTCAGGCACGTCGCCCGGCCGGCCCAGCCAGTAGCCGTCCTCCGGCGCCTGCGATTCGCTGTAGATGCGTCGGAACAGAGCCAGGCTCTGGCCCCGAAGGGGGTCGCCCTGCTCGACGCAATCATCGGAAAACTTGAGCACCAGGGCATCGAAGTGGGGCACACCGCCTGGCACGCCGATCACCAGGGGTGGGAGGGGTCGGCCATCGCGGCCCGCCTCCGTGAAACGCACAACCGTTTGCCGAACGCGGCCCTGGTCGTCGCGGTGTTGCTGAAGCACCTCTACTTCGGCCATCCGTCGCTCCACCCGCAATCGCTCCACGATGGCGGCCAGCTCCCGCCGCTCACGTTCGATCTGCTCGGCCTTTTCGGCGAGTGCGGCGTGCTCGCGCACGAGTGCCTCGTGTCGCCTGATCCGGTCCGCTTCCTGCCGGCTCTGCGCGTCCAGTGCGTACCGGCCGCCCACCAGCCCGATGACGGCCATGGCTGAGCCGAGCAGAAACCACCGGATTCGCGTTCTCACCAAGTGCCCCGTTCCTTTCCAGGCTCGATGGCGACCGCCGGCATCGAGAACCTGTCCTCGGTCCCGGCTCCTGATTCTACACCCCTCATCGGTTCGGGTCGGCGTGTTCCGCCACCACCTGTTGACGACCCCTTCAGCCCCCGCACGTTTGCCTTGAAGGAAGAATCGCCCGTGAAATGCCCGGCTGGACCGAGCGCCCGGCGTGGCTGAGAAGACGGTACGGGTTGAGTCTGGGCTAGCCGACTTCGCGGGTCTGGAACAGGGCGACGCCCACGAGAAGGGCGGCCAGCACGAAGAGCCCGCAGTACCCGGCGGTCATCCAGACGTACCGCCACGGGACGAAGACGGCATCTGCATGGAGGGCCTCCGTCACACCCACGAGACTCAGGTTTGGCAGAATTTTATAAAGTGTGGATGCTACGGCCGATTCCTCGGCGTGGCGTCCGAGGGTTGCGTCTGATGTGAGGCCGAGGGCGAAGACCACCGTACATACGAGGAGTGTGCTGACCTGGCCCAGGCGGGTGGAGGCCGCCAAGGCGACGGCGGCCAGTAGCAGCACGCCGCAGAACACCAAGAAGGCTGCCGCGAAGACCTGCCCGGCCGGCATTTCCGTGCCGAGCCAAAACGTCTTGAGCTTGAAGTTCTCGTCAAAGAAGGCGATCAGGAGCACTGCGATCGTAAAAACCGGGACGGTCAGCCCGATGGCGAGCGAAGTGAACTCCATGTCATAAAAGTAGTTACAGAAGGCGGCCACCAGGAGAACCAGGAGGAGACCGCCGAAGCCGAACACGATGACCGGCAGGTCCCAGGGGTCGGCAGACGTCTGGAGGACGGCGTGGCGCTGGGTCATCAGGAAAACGGTGAAATTGATGTAGAAGGCGACGGCCAGGGCGGCGAGCAGCCCCAGGTACTTGCCCGCGATGAACGTCGTGCGGCCGACGGGCTTGCTGATGACGGTCATGGCCGTCTTGCTTTCGATCTCCCGGCTCAAAACTCCGGCCGCACTGAAAGCGGCCAAGAACATTCCGGACAGCAGCAGCGTAGAAAGCCCGATGTCGAGCAGGAGCTTGTCGTCGTCGTCCAATGTGTAGGCGGCCAGTCCCACGTTCATGATGAGCAGAAAGGCCGTCACACCCAGCACAACCAGGTACACAGGCTGGCGGATGGTCTCGATGAAGGCATTGAGGGCGATGCCCAGAAGTCGGCTGTGCATGGTTGTCGTCGCAACTGCTTGCCAGGCACAAAGTAAAGGTTTCGCCGACCGTGGCGGGGCGGCGCTTGGCATCCGGTGGCCGTTATTGTATTCTGCTGCCCCGGCGTGGCAACACACATGCTGACAGTCACTCCGGGCTGCTGTCAACGAGACGATGGACGGGCCTGGGAGGTTCGCGCAAAAAGCCGATCCGGAGTTATCCATGAAAGATCTGTCCATAGCGGCTGACCGGCGTGGGCAAACTGCCGCGGCGGCGGGACTTGGCGTTCAGTTGGTTGCGGTGGGGGCCCTGTTCGTGCTGGGGTTCTGGAGCGGGTCCCCGGCCATTCTGGCGGGCGGGCGATACCTTCTGGGCGGGGTGCTGATCTGGTTTGTTTTGATTCTCACGTATACGCAGCGGAAGCGGGCCAGCCTGAAAGACCGCGAGGTGGAGGAGCTGAAGCGGATGCGGGCGGCCGATCCGTCCATGGCCATCTTCGAGTTGGAAGAGGGGACGGTGGAGCGTCGTCGGCTGGAGTGGATGTACCGCTGGCTGTTCTTGTTCACCACGCTTCTACTGGCCGCATATCACATCGTGGGCGCTCTGTACGTTCGCTGGTCATGGAGCATTGGCGAGTCGATCAGCAGTGACGTCTGGAAGTTCGAGACCCGGACGGGCCCGCTGCTGGCGTTTCTGGCCGGCACGGGGTTCGTGTGTTTCCTGTACTCGCGTTACACGGCGGGGATGTCGCACCAGCCAGAGTGGCGGCTGTTGCGGGCGGGGTCGAGCTACCTGGCGGGGAACGCCCTGGCCTGTCTGGCCCTGGTGATTTCGATCGGCTTTCGGAACTTTGACATGGCGCATGGTGAGCCGATCGTGGCTCACGGCATTCGCATTCTGATGCTGGTGCTGGGCGTGGAGTTCCTCATTGCGTTGGTCTTGAATTACTACCGGCCACGCGTGCAGGGGGAGATTCCGCGGCCGGCTTTCGACAGTCGGCTGTTGGAGATGATCAGCGAGCCGGGCGGGGTGGCGCGGTCCATCGCGGACGCGATCAACTACCAGTTCGGGTTTGAGGTCACCAAGACGTGGTTCGGCCAGTTGCTCAAGCGGGCGTTCTTTCCGCTGATCGTGCTGGGGCTTCTGGTGCTGCTGCTATCCTCATCGGTCGTGATCGTGGATGCGGAAGAGCAGGCGTTTGTCGAGTACTTCGGCCGTCTGACGCAGCCGGCGGACCGGCCGCTGGAGCCCGGGATCTACCTGAAGTGGCCGTGGCCGATCGAGCAGGTTTATCGGGCGCCGGTGCGGCGACTTCAATCGGCGGTGGTGGGTGAGCGGCCGAAGGAGGATCCGGTGGACGAGGTGGGCCGTCTCAAGCCGGTGCTGTGGGGCGCGTCGCACGGATTCACCTCGGAGATGCTGACCATTGTGGCTTCTCCGCCGCAGACGGAATATGACCGGATTCGCGAAGCGGTCCGCGAAGAAATGCCGGAAGACGCTCGCGACAAGTCCGTCGCGGTGAACCTGATGTTCATTTCGGTGCCGATGGAGTACCGGATCAAGAACCTGCACGAGTATCTGTACGGGTACGAGGATTCCGCCAAGGTGCTGGAGGTGCTGGCGTTTCGGGCGTTGTCCGACTACGCGGCCGGGGTGGATATTGACCATCTGATGGGACCGGGCCGGGCCGAGTTCGCCGAGCGTTTCCGGAAGGAGTTGCAGAAGGAGATCGACGCGCTGGATCCACCGCTGGGGATTGAGATCACGTTTCTGGCCCTGCAGGACGCGCATCCGCCGGACACGGAGGGTGTGGCGAAGGCGTTCCAGGACGTGATTACGGCCGAGGTGAAGAAGAACGCGGAGATCGAGACGGCCGTGGGCGACTCGCGGCAGCAGTTGACGTGGACGGCGGGGGACGTGACCCGGGCGGAAGCGCTGGTGGAGGCCATTACGCGTCGCGACCGACTCGCGGAGGACCGCAGCGCTTCGGTGGAGGAACGGGAAGAGGCGGAGCGAGAGGTGGCGGATCTGCTGCTGGGCAATCCGGCCCGCGACATCCCGCGAATGAGCGGCGAGGCGGCCATGAAGATCGCGGAGGCCCAGGCGGCACGTACCATTTCGGTCAGCGACGCGGAGAGCAAGGCCCGGCTGTTTGAGGCGGAGGTGACGGCCCATCAGGCGGCCCCGTCACTCTACAAGGTGCGCAAGTATCTGGAGATGCTGGAGCGGAGCCTGAAGCTGGTCCGCAAGTACGTGGTCACGCTGGATACGAGGAAGACCAAGCTGATTGTCATCTTCGAGTCCGAGAAGCGGGACGTGTTCTCCATCGCAGAGGAAGAGACGAAGAAGTAGCGGCGTCGGTCCCGACGTCGCGCAGAAGGAGATCGTCAAGCCATGCCCAGTCGTTTACCCAGCGTCCTGGCGGGGATCGCCCTGGTCGTCGTGCTCGGGGTGTACATGTGTTGCTTTCAGGTCCGGACCACCGAAGTCGCCGTCCTCAAGACCTTCGGGCGAATGAGTGACGAGCCGATCACGCAAGCGGGCTTGTACTGGCGGCTGCCGTGGCCGATCCAGGACCCCGTGAAGTTCGATCGGCGAATTCGGATTCTGGAGGACATGGTGGAGGAGACGCCCACGCTGGACGGCAAGAACGTGA
>CAZBFW010000049.1:8313-12470 GCA_964491135.1 uncultured Phycisphaeraceae bacterium
CGGATTCTGGAGGACATGGTGGAGGAGACGCCCACGCTGGACGGCAAGAACGTGACCGTGACGACGTACACGGGCTGGCGGGTGGCGGACCCGAAGCTTTTCCACACGGCGTACCCGGACGAGACGGAGGCGGAGGCGGCGCTGCGCACGAAGATCCGGACTCACAAGAAGGCGGTGATCGGGCAGCACCGCTTTGCCGAGTTCGTCTCGACGGACCCGCAGGAGCGCAAGCTGCCGCAGATCGAGAAGATGATGATGGACCTGGTGGCGGCTGAGGCGAGGAAGGAGTTCGGCGTGGAGATCAGTTTCTTCGGCATCAAGAAGCTGGGGCTTCCCGCCGACGTGACGAAGACCATCTTCGAGTACATGAAGGCCGAACAGAATCGCCGAGCCACCCGGTACGAGGCCGAAGGCAAGGCCAAAGCCCAGGAGATTCTGTCCGAAGCCAAGCGGAAGAACGAGCTGATCATGGCGGCCGCCCAGTTCAACGTGGACTCGATTGAGGCGGAGGGGCGGCGCCGGGTGGGTGAGATTTATCGCAGCTTTGCCGAGCATCCGGAGCTTCGGATCTTCCTCGACAAGCTGCGCGCCCTGGAGGAGACGCTCTCCAACCGGATGACCTTGATTTTCGATACGAACACCATTCCGGCCGACTTGTTTGACGCGGAGCAGCGCATGGCCCCCGCGAAGGGCCTGGAGCTGGACCTGGATGCGCCGGCGGCGCCCGGCCGGGAGGTGCCCGGACCATGAGCGGACATCATCATCACCATCATCATCCGCTTGGCGACGGGCCGGAGGACGTGCCGTTTGACGCGGCGAGCCAATCGCTGGCGGACGCCTTGCGGGCGAGTTTCCGCATCCTCAAGCTGATCATGATCGCGGTGGCGATTGCATTTCTGGTTACAAACGTCAAGATCGTCGACAACAACGAGGAAGCGGTCATCTTCCGGTTCGGCAAGCTGAAGCTGAACCGCGACGGCCGGCCGTTTCAGCCGGGGTTCCTGTTGGCATTTCCGTACCCGGTGGACAAGGTCGTGGAGCTGTCGACGAAGCAGCGCAACACGCTGGAGCTCTGGGACCATTACTTCCATGCGCCGGAAGGCGACCGGGGCAAGCCGATCAGCGAACTGTCCAAACTCTACAGCAAGCCGCTGGACCCCGCCCGGGACGGCGCCCTGCTAACGGCCGACCAGGGCCTGGTTCACGTCAAGTGGACCGTGTCCTACGGTATCTCCGACCTGGAGAAGTACATCCGCAACGTGGCCGACAAGACAGACCTGGCCCAGGCGATCATCACATCCCTGCTCGACAGCACGGCGATCCAGGTGGCGGCGAACTACACGGTGGAAGACATCACGCGTCAGCGCACCGCGGACATGTCTTCCCAGGTTCTGCGTCAGATGAACGAGGAGCTGGAGCGGCTGGAGACGGGCCTTCGCGTGGACACGCTGGAACCGGAGACAACCGTGCCCATGGAGACGGTCGGCGCGTATGCCAACGTGTCCATGGCGGAGAACCAGAAGGCCGCGGAAATCCAGAAAGCCCGCAAGGAAGCCAACAATCTGCTTACACAGGCGGCCGGGGAATCGCATCTGTACCTCGCGGGCCTGTTTGACCTGCAGGATGCCGCCCGGCGGAACGGAGACGACGACATCGAGGCGACCCTGGGTGTTCTGATCGACCGGGTCTGCGGCGGAGTCTCGACGCGTTCCTTCGGGGCGCTCTCGCCGGCGCAGGTTTCGGGAACAGAGGCGGGGTCCGTTGCCCCGGAGGTGCCGGCCATGCCCGTACGCACGCCGGAAGCGGCTCTGGAGTACGTGCGCCAGCGGGTCGAGCAATGGGTCGAGGCAAAGGAGGCCGGCCAGGCGGAGGACATCGCGCGGCTGCGGGCCGAGATCAATACGGATCCGGGGCTGCGTGTTTCGGGTGAGGCGGGCAGCCGGATTTCGCAGGCGCGGGCGTACTATGCGCGGGCGGTGCAGGAGATCGCGGGAGACGTGGAGGTCTACAACGCGATGCTGGACGAATTCCGCCGCAGCCCGGAGCTGCTGATCAACCGTTTGTGGCACGAGACGTGGATCCGACTGCTGAACTCCGACGGGGTCACCAAATACGCGCTGCCCGGCGGCACGGACGAGATCCGGCTGATGGTTCCGCCGGATCCCGAGCAGCGGAAGATCGACGAGATCAAGCAGATCATGAAGGAAGTCCAAGAGGGAAAGAGGGCGGGTTAGGGCGCCCAGACCGGTCCGCCGGGCCATCCATCGGATCGGTGGGCGTCGTCGCACAAGGATCGGCATGATAATCCCAGTCGTACAAACGGTAGGGCTCACCAAGCTGTTCAAGGACTTCTGGCGGCGGGCCAAGGTGGAGGCCGTCAAGGACCTGAACCTGGAGATCCATCGCGGCGAGGTGTTCGGCCTGCTGGGCCCGAACGGCTCGGGCAAGAGCACGACCATCAAGATGCTGCTGGGTCTGCTATACCCGACGCGGGGGCAGATCGCCGTGTTCGGGCGGGCGCCGACGGACGTGGCCACCAAGGCCCGGATCGGCTTTTTGCCGGAAGAGTCTTACCTGTATCGTTTCCTGAACGCCCGGGAGACGCTCGATTACTACGGGCGGCTGTTTCACTTGCCGTCGCACGTGCGCCGAGAGCGGACCGAGAAGCTGCTGGAGATGGTGGGTCTCAAGCACGAGGCCCGGCGCCGTCTGGGGGAGTATTCCAAGGGCATGGCCCGCCGCATCGGTCTGGCCCAGGCGCTCGTCAACGATCCGGACTTCCTGATCCTCGACGAGCCCACGACGGGGCTGGACCCCATCGGTACGCGGCAGATCAAGGATCTGATCCGCGAATTGGGCAACCGCGGCAAGACCATTCTGCTGTCGAGCCACCTGCTGGCCGACGTGGAGGACGTGTGTGATCGCGTGAGCATCTTGTACGGCGGTCAGCAGCGGAAGGGGGGTCGGGTGAAGGAACTGCTGCGTCAGACGGACCGCACCCAGATCATCGCCCCGCGGCTGGAGCCGGAGACGATAGATCGCATTCGCAATGTCATCCGCCTGGAGGAGGAGAAGGAACTGATCGAGGTCAGCTCACCGGCGGAGCGGCTGGAGACGATCTTCCTGCAGATCGTGCGCGAGGCCCAGGTGGCCAACGTGGCGACGTCCGGGGCTCGGGCGTCCGGGGCCATGCCTGATTTCCTCGGGCCGCGCGACGAAGGCGAGGCGCTGGTCGACGAGCTGGTCCGCGCCGCGGATCGCCGGGCTCCCGAGCCGGAGGCGGTGGAGGTCGCGGAAGTGCCGGCGGCACCGACGGGGCCCGCGCGGGACGTGCTGGAGTCGCTGCTGGCCCGCGAACCGGAGCCGGCGCCCGACGTATCGGAAACGAAGAAAGAGAAGCCTGCCCCGCCCGCCGGTCCCCGCGAGGCGATCGAGGCGGACCGCAGTGTGATTGACCCGCTGTTGTCCGACCCGGACAAGAGGTCCGACAAGCGTGACTAGCATCTGGGCCGTCGCCCGCCACATGCTGTCCGAGGCCATCCGGATGAAGATCGCCATGTTCTTCGTCTGCCTGCTGGCGCTTTTGATTTTCGGGCTGCCGTTTGTGGCCCGCGGCGACGGCACGGTGAGCGGGGCGATCCAGGCCTTTCTGGTGTACTCTCTCAGCGCGGTTTCCTTTCTGATGGCCCTGCTGACGCTCTTCCTGTCGCGGTCGCTGTCTGATGAGCTGGTGCAGCGACAGATCTTCTTCCTGATGACCAAGCCGCTGCCGCGCTGGCAGTATGTTCTGGGCAAATGGCTCGGCATCGTACTGCTCGATGCGCTGCTGCTTCTGCTGGCGGGGGCGGGCATCTGCGGCATGGCTCGCTACATCGCGGTGTCCCAGGAGCCGCGGGACGCGCTGGATCGTCAGAAGCTGACGGACCAGGTGTTTGCCGCGCGACATCAGGCCGCGGTCGAGCTGCCCACGCTGTTGTTTGATCGTGCCGCCAAGGAGAGGCACGAACGCCGCAAGGAGAAGGGGTACTATGGGAACCAAGCCGACGTAAACGAGAAGGAGGAGATTGCCGAACTCCGGGTAGAGGAGGAGCAGACGTGGCGTACCGTGGAGATCGGAAGAGCACACGTCTGAACTCCAGTCACCGCTCATTATCGCG
>CAZBFW010000050.1:0-1964 GCA_964491135.1 uncultured Phycisphaeraceae bacterium
GGGCCCATCAGCGGTTTGGCCGGGCCTGGGACGAGCGGCGCTTCGAGACGAACCGCGAATCCCTGGGCTTCGCCGGGGCCGTGCAGGAGGAAGGCCGCGAGATGCTCCGCTGGGAACTGTCCCGGCTGGAGAACTTCGTGCTGCTGCGGATCTACGACCAGGCGTGGAAGGACCACCTCCTGGAGATGGATCAGCTCAAGATGGCCATCATGCAGCGCCCGCTGGGCGGCGACCAGACGCATCCGCAGAGCCAGTACGCCATCGAGGGCCGGGAGTTCTTCGATCAGATGTGGTCGCGCGTCCAGGAGCGCGTGACGGACATGATCTTCAAGGTGAAGATGACGGGCGCGCCGGCCGCGCCGGTGCGGCAGCCCGGTGCGCCGCTGCAGTTTCATCATGCGGATTCGGCGGGCGCCGGCTTCGCGGGCATCGCCGCCGCCGCGGCGGCGGACCAGGCGGCAGCCATGCGGGCCCAGAACGTCGAGCAGAAGGTGGAGACGATCCGCCGGTCCCAGCCGCGCGTGGGCCGCAACGACCCGTGCCCCTGCGGCAGCGGCCGCAAGTACAAGCAGTGCTGCGGGAGGAAGTAGCCGGCCGGGGGCTGCGAATCAGGCGTCATCCAGGCACATCGGAGCGTCATCCGGCAGGCCCGCCTTCCGGCCGTCATTGCCATTGGCCTCTGGTGGGTCGTTCGATTGATCCTGCGGCATGGCGTAACCTGATGGGCCGCGGACTCCGCCAAGAGCGGGAATGCCAACCCATGACACCCGTCCACCGGGGTCGGAGGCACGTGCGTCGCGAATCAAAAAAGAAACGCGGGGTTCTGGCCATGGAGCATCGCGGCGTGCCTTGGTGCTCCGTCGGCCGGGCGGCGCGTTCGCCCTGCGACGTCACGGACCAGGACGCAGGACAAGCCGAACGCCACGCCGGATAACCTTCGTGCCGAAAAACTAGCTGCGTCCCCGTTTCCAAGGGCGGCGAATTTACGGGCGGGCGAAGGAGTGAGCGATCATGAGGCGGCGGCCAGGCAGAGGGGGACGGCAAGGCGTTGACCCCCCGCCGGCGGTCCGTATCCTGGCCGGTTCGCAGCCATAGGAGGATCAGGATATGAAAGTCACGTGGTTCTGCAGCGCGCTGGCCGTGCTGCTGGGCACCAACGGAGGACCGACCATGGCGCCGAAGCCGGAACCCAGGCCGTTACCCGCGCCGGTGTCGGCCGGGTCCATGTCGCTGGAGGAGACCATCGCCCGACGGCGATCGGTGCGGGAATTTCGGGATGAGGCTCTGACTCCGCAGCAGATCGGTCAGCTCTGCTGGGCAGGCCAGGGCATCACCGATCGGCACGGGGGTCACCGGGCCGCGCCCTCGGCGGGAGCCCTGTATCCCATGGAGTTGCTGGTGATGACGGCGGATGGCGTCAGCCGATACCGCCCGCGGGATCACGCCCTGGAGCCGCTTCTGGCCGGCGACCAGCGGCGGGTCGTGCAGCGGACGGCCCTGAACCAGGAGATGATCACCCAGGCGCCGGCCACCATGATCATCACCGCCGTGGTGGAGCGTGCGGCGGCGAAGTATCGCGACCGGGCGGAACGGTACTGCTTCATTGAAGCGGGCCACATCGCCCAGAATATCCTGCTTCAGGCGGAGGCCCTGCAACTGGCGGGCGTGCCGGTCGGGGCGTTTGAGGATGCGAAGATGGCCGAGGCGCTGAAGCTGCCGCCGGGTGAACGCGTGGTGTACCTGGTGCCCCTGGGAAAGCCGCGATAGCAGGCGGCAGGGATGATGCCGGAATGACGCGAGCAGACTGGATGCGCTCGCCCCGTCGCTCACGCGGATGCCGCGACAAACTGACCCTGGCGGTGTGGCGAGGAACGCCGCCCGGGCGCGCGTGGAGTCCGCCCCCGTGCGCATGGACCTTGAACGAGCGTTCCTCCCGGATTCCCGAGCACCGGCCCTGGGACGTG
>CAZBFW010000050.1:1974-12351 GCA_964491135.1 uncultured Phycisphaeraceae bacterium
GATGCCCGGCAGAGGAGGGGAGCAAGAGGTGTTTTCCGGAGGAGGCTCTCGATCCTGTTCCGCAGAGTGACGTCTCTCCTGCCGCCGCTGCGAACATCGCCGCGGCGAACGCCGCCTAGGGTGACACGCCGGGCCGGACACGCTCCAAGCGTGTGAAGCTGATGAACTCATACCCTTTGTTCGTCCCGCGTTCCCACAGCACGCCGATGCTCTGGTCGCTCAATACGGTTATGTCGGAGTACGCGGCCGGACCTGCGTACATGCGCTGCTCCTCGCCGAACGTCCGGCCGCCATCGCGGCTGACGCGGGCGACGAGGTTGTTGCGATCCGGTCCGCGGGGCCCGGTCCACACCAGCAGGTCGCGGTCGCCGGGGGGAGCCTGCGTCGGGCAGCGTTCCATCGCGCAGCAAACCGGCGTGACGGTCTCGCCCGGCTGCGGCGGCGACCACGTCAGCCCGCCGTCATCGCTGGTGACGCGCCATCGATGCGGGCCCTTCTGCTGGCGGATATCGAGCATCAGGCGATGATCGGCCAACTCGACGACCTGGCATTCGTCGCCTTCCACATCCGGCACGACGCCGCCCCGCTGCCACGTGTGGCCGTGGTCCTCGCTGAACGCGACAAACACGCCCCAGGGGGCGTAGCGCCAGAAGGGCACCACGAGGCGCCCGCGGTGGTCCTGGATCGAGCCGCCGGGTCCGGGCACGCTGGTGCGCCACTGTACCTCCGTCATGTCGCGCGTGACGGCGGTCAGGTCAGCCGGTTCGGACCACGTGCGTCCCTGATCGTCGCTGCTGCGCGCGAGGACCCGGATGTCGTCCGTGCCGGGCCGCGCTCGGTGCGTGTCGCATTCGGGCTTGACGCGCAGATAAAGGAGCCAGACCTTTCCGGTTTCGCGATCGACGACGGTGGCCGGATTGGCCGCCGACCAGTACTCGCCCGGATCCTCGATGACCTGCATCGGCAGCCAGGTCGCCCCGCCATCCGTGCTGCGTCTGAGCACCAGATCGATGTCCTGCCGGTCGCCGCCCGGGTCCGCGAGGCTGTACTTTCGGGCCTCGGCGAAGGCCAGCAGGGTGCCGTCCGGCGCCGTGGCGATGGCGGGAATGCGATACGCGAAGTAGCCCCTCTGGCCGGCGGTGTATACGTCGACGTGTCGGAGCGCGGGTTCACCCGGTTGCGCGGCGGCACTGCCGGCAGGCGCCGTTGCCGGCCGGGTGGCCGGCCCGCCGAGCGGCAGAAACTCGATGCCCGCGTCCGCCAGCCGGAACCGCCGAGCCCGTACGGCGCTGTTTGCGCCTTCTTCGTAGTACACCACAAGCACGCTGCCGTCCCGCCGTTCAACCGTGGACGCGTACGCGCCGGCCACGTCGTCGATCCGGTAGGGCCCCTGCCAGGTCCGGGCCTCGTCGCGGCTGATGTGCAGTTCCGTCCGGGGCATCCGGTGCGTGAGCAGGATCTCGCCCGTGCTCAGCCGCGTGAAGTGCGGGCAATGGCCCGGGAACCCGATTGGCCGCACGCCCGACCAGGTCTGTCCGCCGTCCGTGCTCGTGGCGAAGTACATGTTTTCGGCCCCGGTACGGAGCGCGGCATACAGGGATCCGTCGCGCAGCCGGACGATATCCGTCTCGGCATCAAGCCGCACCCCGCTTTCCCTGCCGATGGGGATCGGCGGACTCCACGTTTTGCCGCCATCGGTTGAGCGGATCACGCCCCCGTAGGCGGTCGCGGCATCCCCGCGGTAGATGCCGAGGAGGCAGGTGCCGTCGGGCAATTGTCGAACCGGCGCGGAGCAGGCCCAACGCGGCGCGACGATGCGCGGTTCGCGATTCCACGTGGTTCCTCCATCGACGGATGCGACCAGGCAGGTGTCACAGTGCACGTGATCGCCGTCCTTGCGGTACGTGAAGAAGCTGCACAGGAGGGTCCCGTCCTGCAGTTGGGCGATGTGCGGGTCGCGGTCGTCCTGTGGGCCGTCGAAGAGCACCTCCGGCGAACTCCAGGTCGCGCCGTCGTCGCGCGAGCGGACGCAGCACACCCGGCCGCCCCGGGGCCAGGCCTCGTTCGGCAGCGACACGTGCCCGTAGCCGCCGTAGAATACGCACAGCAGGTCGCCGTTGCTCAGCCGGCACACGTCGGGAAACGCCTGGTAGCTGCCCGACTGCTCGCCGCGTGAGATCCCTTGCGGCGGCGGGTCGATTGTCACTTCTGGAATCTGCCCGGCCGTGACGAGTCGCGTGAACAGCATCAGAGTAAACAACATCCGCATGGTGAGGCTCCTGACGATCCGATTGTACGGGGCATTGTAGGAGCGTACGCCGTTGGGACCAGTCCGATCAGAACCGCAGCGCGGGCTACGCCCGCAACCCAAGCGACGGAGCGACGAAGCGACAAAGGACTCGCGCCGGCGCGGGCGGGAGAGTTGGCGCGGAACGCGAAGAATCCGGACGTCTGCCGTGCAGGGCCGCCGGCGCCGCTTCCGGGACGTGTCGCTCCGGAGATCGTGCAGGATCCGGGGTCGAGGCGGGAGCGCGCCAGGCGCTTTCGGGGGCGCATCGCATCGCCGTTGGTTGTCCGGCCTGCCGAATGGCGTCGACAAGCTCTGCTCCAGCCGCGCAAGGGCAATCAGCGTATTCGCCGCATTTGCTAAGAATTAGCCATCTGCGAAATTAGAGCGTATTCGGTAACCGCCTCATATGACACCCCGGTTTTGCCCGGATACAATGCCCGCCCGATACTGGCAAAGGAGTCTACCGTGCCCAACCTTGCATCCGTTCTGAAAGAGGAGATTCGCCGCCTGGCCCGGAAGGAAAGCAAAGCGCAGGTCCGCGCCGCCCGGCGTGCGGCGGCGGCCCATCGTCGCGACATCGCCGCCTTGAAGCGGCAGGTTCAGACGCTGAAGAAACAAGTTGCGTTCCTCGAGTCGCAGGAAAAAAGACGCGTTGCCAAGCCCACACTGGCGGCGCCCTCCGGACAACTCCGGTTTTCCGCCCGCTGGCTGAAGGCCCACCGGCAACGTCTTGGCATATCGGCCGCCGATTACGGAAAGCTTGTGAAGGCGTCGGCGTTGACGGTGTACAACTGGGAGAACGGCAAGTCGAAGCCTCGCAAGGAGGGGATCGCAGCCCTGGCCGCCATACGCGGACTCCGCAGGCGCGAGGCGCTCAAGCGGCTGGAGATGCTGGGCGGTTGAGGCGAGCGGAAGGCGGCCGAGGGAGCAGTCCGGCGCTTGAGTACTCACACGAAGAGGGTGGTTGCCGGGCACGGCCGGCGCCCTGTCGTGCGTGCCTGCGTACCTGCTGCCGCCTTCGTTTCCGCATTCGCCCGCGGACGTGCGCGGGGTCGGCGCCGGTTCAGTCACTGACACAGGTTTGAGTCTATGCGCTGGGACTCCTCAAGTTCGGGCAGGTCGCTCAAGTTGTCACAGGGGGCGGTGGTCCAGTTCTTTCCATCCATCTGGTAGTGCGCCCCGCACCAGTAATGGAAGATCCTCGACTCGAACTGCGGGCAGAGCCATGCCTGGGCTGCGTCGTAGTCTTTGAAGCCGCCCTTCAACTCGACGCGGACCAGCGGTACGGAGCAGTCGACGCCGCCGCCGGGGAAATTGCACGTCGAGGCGCTCTGGTTGTATTCGGTGCGCGTGCTGATGTACACCCGCGGCGCACCCCAGCAGCAGACGTTCCCGGTATACCACACCACGTACTCCACACAGGGGTCCGGCTCGCACGAACTTCCGTCGCCCTGGTACGTTCCCTCCAGGTCCGCGCAGTCGGTGGACGACGTCAGCGTGCATCCGCCGCTCCAGCAGCACGCACCCTCCACGCACGGGTCCGGATCGCACAAGGTCCCTTCGCCCTTGTACGTGCCGGACAACGCCGCGCAATCGGCGGACGACGTCAGCGTGCATTGGTCATGCCAACAGCATGCACCCACGAGGTCCGCGCAGGAGGTCGAATCACACCAGGTGCACTCACCCTGGAACCAACCGCGCAACTGGGTGCACTGCTGCTCGGTCGCGTCCGTGCACCCTCCGTCGGGAGTGCAGCATGCGCCGGGAATCGTCGCGCAGGTCGAGCCCAGACCCTGCGGCATACCGCCGGTCAGCGTGCACATCTCCGGGTCCCCATCGACACAGGACCCGTCGTCGAAGCAGCAAGCTTGTTCCGCAAAGGGAACCGTCGACGAGGGGCAGACATCGCACGTGGTATCGTCACCCATGTAGGTGCCGCCGATTTCCTGCCAGCACCACTCGTAAGGCACCTCAATGCATTGGTCGCCATCGTAGCAGCACGCACCCCAGACATCTAGCGGGCAGGTAAACGAATCGCAATGGGTGCCGGCATCCTGGGACACGCCCCCCAACCGCTCGCAATCCTCCGGCAACAGCTCGTGGCAATTGTACAGGATGCAGCACGCCGCAAACGGATCGTCGCACGTGATCGACGCACAGGTTGTGCCCTCTCCCATCAGAACGCCGCCCCACAGACTGCAGTCCTCGCGTGCCGTGAAGTGGGAACCTGAACCCAGGTCCCAACAGTGAGCTGAGTCGACGTAAGTCTGGTCGTACGACTCGTACCCCGGCAGCGGGGGCAGGCAGCACGCCTCCTTCGGCTCCGGCGTGAAGGTGGGTTCGTAGCAGCGGAGGTCGTCGCCGTCCCACTCCACAATCGCGTAGTATCCGCTGTAGCGCACCGGCGGGCACGTCACCGAGTCCAACACCTGTCCGTCACGACCCGCGCGGAAGGTGACCAGCCCGTTGATCGACAGGTCGTCGATCACCAGGGTCCGCGGGACTCCGATCCCGATCTGGTTCTCCGCGCTGAAATCCTCCCCCGGCGCCAGCAGGTGAATCGGCGGGCTCTCCAGGTTGCGACGGTCGAACGTGGCCCGGAGTCCGTCGCCCGCCTCGCTCTGCGACGGTCCGAACGTAACGTCGAAACCCTCGATCTGAAGCCCGGCTTCAAAATCGGAGGTCATTTCCAGGCACATGGCCAGGTCGTTCCGGTTGAAGTAATCCGCCGCGGCCAGGTGCAGGGCCAGCCCCGGCCCGACGGAGGTGACCACGCCATCGGCCACCACGATCTCAAACTCGCCCAGATCCACTCCGCTGTCACAGGGCGAAAGGGCGCCTGGGGCGTCGATGGCCACGCGCAGGCGAGCGGTCCCGCTGATCGCCGCCTGGGCCGCCTCCATCGACTTGGCGGACCCGTCCGGCGGCAGGATGGTGATGCTCGAGCCGCGCAGCCGGACGGCACCGGTCGCCGGCGTGTCGGAGGGCGCCTGGGCAAACGGCTGCATGTCCGCCACGTTCCGCACCACCGCGTTCGGCTGCAGCGGGAAGTACCCGGCGGTTCCGAGCGTAAACGTGAACGACTTGCCGCCGATCGAGAAGGAAACGGCAACGCCGCCGCCGCCCCCGGCCGCAGGCCCGACGGAAACGGAGCAGCCCGACAGCCATGCGGCCGAACCGCCGACCAGGATCGTGACACACAGCAACAGTCCGATCACTCTCGATGTCTTTCGATACACGATTGTGCTCCTTCTTGCCGATGACGTGACGGGAAACCCGGAAGCAACCAGACGGTCGGACGTGCAGGGGACTGGAGGCAACCCGGGACCGGAGTCGGCGTGCCCGTGCCGCCCGGCGCCTGTGCAGTCATCCGTGTCAAACTGTCTGCCCGATTCCAGAGCCATAGTAACAAATCGGCTTGCGTCCTACAAACCCAAACATGGCCGGGCAACACCTCCCCCTATCGTCGGAAGCGCGAACGTGTATGCTCTGTCAGACGGTTCTCCCATTGAAAGGACGCGCATCATGCGCTTCGTCCCTCCGGCCGCAGACGTTCGAACGCCCATCCGATGGATGAGTCTGGGGCTTCTTTTGGCAGGTATGGGCAGTGTTGCCTGCTCTCGAGACGACCATCGCGGGCGAGACTACGTTGAACCCGTCAGATCTCACGACGGAAGCTCCGCGAAGCTGAGCCGGACGGTCGTTCTGCCAACGCTCGACGAACGCCTGCCCGAGGGAAAGAACGCCGTCTGGTGCGCTTCGTTCCAGATGGCCTGGGATCGTTTGGCGACGGACGTGCTGAAGCAGCCGCCGCAGGTCAGCGGCGCCGAGGCGATCTGCGCCCGCCTCAATGCAGCCCCCTTCCAAGAGCAGAACCTCGCGACGGATTCGTATTACGCCGCGGCAGGATTCGTGAAAGACGGCGTTGTCGAGACCATTACCAGGGAAACGGAGTCGCGCTTCCCATCCGCGCCGGCCCCGGCGCTGACATCCGAGCCAGCGGCGATTATCGCCTATGCCTATCTCAACGCCGATCTGAAGTTCACGATCCCGTTCTTTGACAGCCGCGGCCCGTTGGTTTTCCGCGATTCTGCGAATGCCGAGTCGGCCGTGGCCTCATTCGGCATTCGCCGTGAAGATGAGTTTGCCTACGACGACATGCGCGAGCAGATTGACGTGCTGTACGCGGACTTCGGCGCGGACGGCCGCGAGCACGGCCACTCCGCGGCCCGGTACGTCGTCGATCCCTGCAGGCACTCGAGCCCCTGTCAGATCGTGTTGGCCTGCGTGCCCTGCCGGGACACGCTGGGCGCAACGCTGGAGGACGTGGAGCGGAAGATCAACACGTCCTCACGGGAAGTGGCTACCCGCCGGTTCGGGCCCAACGACGTCTTTCTGGCACCAACCCAGTGTTGGCGGCTGAATCACCACTTCGAGGAATTGGAGGGCATCGACAGGCCGCTCATGAATCCGGGTTTTGAGGTCTACTGGATTGCAGAGGCAATGCAGACGGTCGAATTCAAACTCGACCGCAGCGGTGCGGAGCTTCAATCGGAGTCGAGCATCGCCGCCGTTTCGGCCCCACGCCATTACGTCTTTGACCGCCCGTTCCTGATCTACATGAAACGGCGCGGCGCGGAGAGGCCGTTCCTGGTCATGTGGGTCGACAACAGTGAGTTGCTGTCGCCCTTCCCGGGTCCATGAAGCAAAGCGGAGAGTCAGAGACAGACCGCCGGAACTCGCTCGCCGATTCTGTTGAAGAGTCACGAGACGGCCGTCGCCACCCTCTCACAACAGCTCGCGATAGACTCCTTCGGTGTGGCCGGCGATGACGTCCCAACTGAATCCGTACGCCGCCTTCACCCGGCCCTGCTCGCCCATCCAGGCGGCGTGCTTGAAGTCGTTGAACACGCGGGAGACCCCCCAGCAGATCGAGCCCGGATTGTCGTAGACCAGAAAGCCGTCCTTCTCGTGGCTGACGAACTCACGCGGGCCGCCGTTGTACGTGGCGACCACCGGCTTGCCCGCCGCCCACGCCTCCAGGATCACGATGCCGAACGGCTCGTTCCGGCTGGGCACGCAGACGCAGTCGGTGCTCTTGTACAGGTTGATCAGGTCGCTGTCCGCCCCCATCGACCCGATGAAACGCACCGCGTGGGCCACGCCCAGCTCGTGGGCCCGACGCTCCAGGTACATCTTCATGTCGCCGTCGCCCACGAACACGACCTTTGCATCGCCGCGCGTGTGCAGAATGCCCGGCGTAGCCTCCAGCAGCAGGTCGCACCCCTTCTGGACGCTCATCCGCCCCACGTACAGCACCATCGGGTCCAGCGGGCCGATGCCATACGTCCGGCGGCAGACGGCCGGGTCGATGTAACCGTCGTACCGGTGCACGTTAATGCCGTTGTGCACCACCCGAAGCTTCCAGTCGGGGGTCTGGTATTCACCCTTGATCTCGTCGGCGAGCGGGCCGGACACCGCCACCACGCGGTCCGCGACGAACACACCTTCGGCCTCCACCCATCGGACGCGGCCGGACCGGCCGTTGTGTCGGTGATTCCCGCAACGGCCGTATTCGGTGGAGTGCATGGTGAGCACGGCCCGGCGGCCCAGGTTGTTCTTGGCCTGAACGATGGCCTTCGCGCACAGCCAGTCGTGTCCGTGGACAATGTCGAACGGCGCGTTCTGAAACGCCTCCGTCTGGGCCATAAACCAGATAAAGGCGTTCCCCATGTTGTTCATCTCGGTGACGAAGTCCGGGTGCAGCTCGATGGGGCATCGGTGGTAATGCACCCCGTCGACCACGGAGTACGTCTGCTGCCCCTCGCCCAGCCGGACGAATACATGGACTTCATGCCCGCGACGTTGCAGGCCGGCAGCCAGCTCCGTGACGTGCCTTGCCACCCCGCCGACGGCCACCGAGTGCAGGCTTTCCCAGGATAGAATTGCTATACGCATTGGCGATCGCAACCCCTTGCAGAACCAATTGTTGTCACAGGCCCTTGGGGCGAGACGGGTTCATCGGTCTGCGGACGGCTCGGCCAGTCCTCCCGACATGGGGCCGCCATCCGCCGTCCGCAATCATCGCGCGCCACCGTCGCCCGCCCCCCGTCACGGCGGCGCGGACGCGAATCATACCGCCATTACGGGCAATGCATCAAGGCAGGCGCGATCGGATCGGGGATGGCCGACCTGCCAGCCCGGCGGTCGGGGAGAAAGCGGCTCCGCGACAGTCGCCGCGACGAAGGCGCGTGCCATTCACGCAGTGGTAATCTACAGCCCACACGGAGATTAGCGACACACGCGTCCCTTCAGCCCGATGCGCCGCCCAACGCACGGCCTTTCCATAACCTCACCGCCACTGGCGCGAGCTTCGTGAGAGAATCACAACGTCTTTTGCCAATCTTCCCAATTTCAGTCTTGACGTGGTCGAGTGAAGACCCTATGTTTGCATGTTCCAGCAGAACTCCGCGGATGGGACCCCCTGCTTGCCCAGATTCTCAAGATACGGCGGCAGGGGCGGAGAAATGGGCATGGTTGCCCCTGGGAAGGCCTGAGTCGGGCGATAGCGTCTTGGCGGCAGGGAACCGCCGGACGAACGGGCTTTCCGGACCGGGGAAAGAAACGAGCAAGGGCCTTGTGGGCGGATGCCGTTGCGATGGTGCCGCTCACTCGGCCTTTTCGCGTTTGGGCGTTGGGTGGGATTCCCTGAACGTGAATTGCCGGCTTCAGCGTATCGGGCACCCAGCGGGACGGAACGTCAATTCGCCGCGTGACCGTTCTTCCGGACGCCGTTGCCGGAGTGCTTGCGGCCGAACACGCCGTTCTGTACGCGGCCGGAGCCGTTGCCGTTCCCGTTGCCGCTCCCGTTCCCATTGCCGTTTCCGTGGCCGTTCCCGCCGTGATCCAGGGCCAGGTATCGCCCGTGTCGTGGGAGCCGTTCGCGCAGTAACGCATCCACCGTGATCAGCTGCACCCCCTTGGCCTCGAGCTGCCGAAGAGCCAGATCGGCCTCCACGTCGCTCCAGAAGCCGCACCCGTCGGCGACGACGACCACCGAACGGTTTCGGGCGCGCAGCCCGAGGGCCAGGGCCTTGACCGACGTCTCCAGGGCCACGCCGTAGAGAATGAATCGTTCGGCGGGCACCTGTGTCAGGAACCGGTCGGCCTTGGGATTGCTCAGCAGGTCCTTGGTTCGCTGCCGGAAGATGACCTGCTGGTAGTTGCTGAACAGGTCGATCGGCACTGCCAGCGTGTTGTCACCTTCGACGCGTACGAAGCTGCCCATCACCGTGAAGATCAGCTTTCGTTGACCGTTGGTGCCGTCGATGCAGAACGGACCGCCGTTCTCACGATCGAGTTCGCAGGGACGATGGGAGTTCAGTGACGACACGATGGGCACGCGACGCCACTTGGTCCAGGCCACGATCTTGCGCAAGGACGGGATCAGCGCGTCCAGATTGGCGACCGGATAGGCGCCTCGCTGGGTCAGGAAGTCTGCTTGCGTACTGAGATCGACGGCCACTGTGGACGGGTATGACCCATTTCGACCGACGGCCATGAAATCGTCTCCCGATGTGCCGCGCGGTGCGAACAAGTGCCCCGGCCGGCCCCACGGCCAAGGTCGCAACGCTGCGAGTTGAAATCGCGCGGTTCGGTATCCGTCAGTTTTCGGGAAGGGAGGTGCTTCTTTCCCACCATGCCCATCCCGCGTTTGTAACGCATCCCAATGCGCAATGGATCGTAGCGAATCGGCGTTGGAAGGCAATGCGAAAAGCCCCCAGTTTCCGTGAAAATCCGGCAACATTCGTTAAAATCGGAGTTTAGTAGAGGTTGAATCGACGGGCTTATTCATTACATCCGCCACAAATTGCCCAGATTCACGCACATAGCGGCCTTTCCGTGAGCGACGCCCGCACGGGCTTCCGAAGCAGCGGCTACGGGTGTTACGGATGGGTCTGGAGAGGAGGGGCGACGGCGCGCTGGGCAGCGTTTCCCCGAGAAGTGGCGGGCTTGGGGTCGGGGGGCGGGGGTCAGGTGTCAGGAGATCGGAAGAGCACACGTCTGAACTCCAGTCACCGCTCATT
>CAZBFW010000051.1:0-12289 GCA_964491135.1 uncultured Phycisphaeraceae bacterium
CGATATCGAACAGCACCCCCGTTTCGTTGTTCGCCCACATGACGGACAGCAGTCCCGTGTCCGAGGTCAGCATGGACGCGAGCGCGTCCAGGTCCAGCCGACCCGACGCGTCCACCCCCACCGTCTCCACCGGACGCCCCTCACATTTCAGCCGGTCGGCCAGCTTTCGAACGGCGCTGTGTTCCACGTCCGAGATCACCAGCTTGGGCCGGTTGGGTGTTGCATTGAGTGTTCCCCGAACGGCCAGGTGGATGGCCTCCGTCCCACCGCTGGTAAACACGATGTCGCGCGCATCCGAGCCGACCAGGGCCGCCACCTGTTCCCGGGCGCATTCGATCCGATGTCGGGCGCCCTGCCCGAATGTGTGCAGGCTGGACGGATTGGCATACTGATCGCGCAGAAACGGCAGCATCGCCTCTACAACCGCCTCCAACGGTTGCGTCGTCGCGTTGTTGTCGAAGTAGAGATATCGGACCATCCGTCTCATCGTAGCCTCGCGGCCGGCCCCGGACCAGCCGCGGAGTGATTCAGCCTGTTGGCCCGACCCCCGTTTGTCCGAAGATTCCGGGACGGAACCTCACCCGATTCCTTTCGGACTGCGGTTCAAGACGGCCTGTCCACTGTCCGATAAACACCTGCACGGACTCCGTGCGCTCGGGCACGCAGGCCCGGCACGACCAGGCAACGATGGCAGACGTACTCGATCAAAGCGAAGTCGATGCCCTGTTGGCGGCCATGGACGCCCAGGAGTCGGAGGACGCGCCGATAGACATCGGGCGGCCCGCCCAGACGACGAAGGACGTGCGCACGTACGACTTCAAACGGCCGGAGCGGGTCTCCAAGGACCAGATGCGGGCCCTGGAAAGCATCCACGAGGGCTTCGCCCGAAGCCTGGGCGCCGCCATGTCCGGCCTGCTCCGCACCATCATCGAGGTGCGGGTCGCCACCATCGAACAGCTTACCTACAGCGAGTTCATCCACTCGCTGCCCAACCCCACGAACTTCAACCTGCTCAGCGCCGAGCCGCTGGAAGGCCAGATGTGCCTGGAAATCAGCCCGCTGATCATCTATCCCATCATCGACCGCCTGCTGGGCGGCACGAACTCCACGCTTTTCATCCCGCAGCGGCCGCTGACCCTGATCGAACTGAGGCTGGTCGGCCGGATCATCGACCGGGCCTTGAACTGCCTCACCGAGGTCTGGTCGAACCTGGTGCCCGTGAAGTTCAAGCTGATGGAGACGGAGAGCAACCCCCACCTGGTCCAGATCGTCGCCCCGAACGAAGTGGTGGTCGTGATCGGTTTTGAGCTCAAGATGACCCAGCGGGCGGGCACCATGAGCCTCTGCATTCCGTTCAACGTGATTGAGCCGGTGGTGTCCAAGCTGGCCACCCAGGGCTGGCTGGCCTATCAACGACGGGCAAACGTGGAGGACCGCTCCCAGGACATCGTGGATTCCCTCCAGGATGCCAAGGTCGATATCACCGTCTACCTGGGCGAAACCGAGGTTACCGTCAGCGAGCTCCTGAACCTCCAGGCCGGCGACATCATCCAGACTCTCAAGCCCGCCAGCTCCGATCTCATTCTCCAGGTGGAAGGCAAGAACAAGTTCGCCGGCCGCATGGGCAAACACAAAGACAGCCGCGCCCTCAAAATCACCCGCACCGCCGAAATCGGCGAGAAGCTGTAGCCGCCCCGCCCGACGCCCAGGCCGTGCGCCCCTTGCCGCGATCCGCTCCGCAACCTATGCTGCCGCGACGGACATGGAACCGGATTCGACAAACCCGCTTCCGCCACCGCTGCCGCTACCGCTGCCGGATCTGCTGGGCGAAGCCCGGCCAGTCATTCCCTGGGCACGGCCCGTGACGTTGCCTTCCGTCCGAACACCCACGGGATGGGATCTGCTGATCGCCCTCGCGCTGATCTGGGGATTCGAGCTGATCGGCAGCGCTGTGATCGGGGTCACCCTGGTCGTGGCGAACCCCGGCTCGGATCCGACTGCCGTTCTCATGCGGCACCCGGTACCTCTGCTGGCGTTCAGCCTGGTATCTCTCGTTTTCGCTCTGAGCGTCGCCTGGTATTTCCTCTGCCGCAAGTACCACAAACGGCTCACGGACGGATTCGCCCTCAGGGCGGTCCGGCTTCGGAGCATCCTCGTTTCGATTCTGCTCGCGGTGGGCGGGATGCTGGTGGCCGTGTGCCTGATCGGCGACAAGGAGCCGGGCGATTCACCGCTGACGCAGATGCTGAGCACGCCGCTCGGCGCGTTGGCCTTCATGGCCTTGGCCGTGATCGTCCCGCCGCTGGAAGAACTCTACTACCGCGGATTTCTCTACTCCGTGCTGGAGAAGCACATAGGCACGGTCGCCGCCGTCATACTGGTGTCCGCCTGGTTCGCCGGCATGCATGCGTTTCAGTTGGCCGGTGAGTGGTCCGGCCTCGCGATCGTGGCCGTCATGGGCACCCTCTGGACGATCCAGCGCTGCCTGACCCGATCCCTCGTCCCGTCCATTGTGACGCACTGGCTGTACAACACGCTGCTCGTTTTTGTATCGCCCTTTCTGATCTCACCGTAGGCAACCTCGTACGATGCCTTTGCGCTCTCTGCCCGGCGCGGTACCATTCCGACATGAAACGTCTGGTTGCAGTCGTGCTGGTCGCGACCGTCGCGTTGTCCGCGCTCGTGTGGAGCCAGCAGCGCGAAGGGCCTTTCTTCGTCTCTGGGTTCATCGAGGCCGAACAGGCGCGCGTCGGCTCGCGGGTCGGCGGCCGGGTGGCCCAGGTGCACGTGACGGAAGGGCAACGCGTGTCGCAGGGTGCACCGCTGGTCACGCTCGAACCCTTTGATCTGAATGAACGGCTGGCCGAGGCGGAATCCGTGGCGGCCGCCCGACAGGCCGTTCTGGAGAGGCTGCGGGCGGGCGCTCGGGCCGAGGAGATCGGGCAGGCCCGAGCCCGGCGCGACCGCGCGCAGGCCGTGCTCGACAAGCTCATCGCAGGCCCCCGGCCGCTCGAAGTCAGCATCGCCGAGGACAAGGTGGCCCTGGCCCGCGCCGACTTGGACAAGGCCAAGGCGGATTTCCAGCGTGTCGAGCGGCTGTTCAAACAGGGACAGGCCGCCGACGAAGAGATGACCGCCGCCACCCGCGCCATCGGCGTGGCCCAGGCCCGTTTCGATCAGGCCGAACACGATCTCGCGCTCCTGACGGCAGGCGCACGCCAGGAGGCCGTTGCCGAGGCCCGGGGCCAACTGGAGGAAGCACCGCCGGTCCTCGCCTTGCTGCAGGCCGGCGCCCGCCGGGAGGAGATTGCCGAGGCCGAGGCAATTGCGGCCTCCGCCCGGGCATCCGTGGCGGCCATCCGGCAGCAACTGGCGGAGTTGGTCGTTTCGGCTCCGGCGGAGAGCGCGGTCGAGAGCATCGACCTGGAACCGGGCGATCTGATCGCCCCCAACGCGCCGGTGGTGACGTTGGTCGACGAATCGAGTCTGTGGGTCCGGGCCTTCGTTCCGGAGAATCGCCTGAACATCCGCCAAGGCCATAAAGTTGCCGTCCGCGTGGACTCCTTCCCGGATCGCCGATTCGCCGGCCACATCACGTTCATCGCTCGCGAGGCGGAATTCACGCCGTCGAACGTGCAGACGCCCGAAGAGCGGAGCAAACAGGTCTTCCGCATCAAGGTCGTGCTCGACGAAGGGCGCGACGTGCTCCGGCCCGGCATGGCCGCCGACGTCTTCCTGGAGCCGCAGGAATGATCCAGGCCGACGCGCCACCCGCCGTCATCGAGGCCGACGGACTCACCCGCCGGTTCGGTGACGTCCTGGCCGTCAATGACGTGACGTTCCACGTGCCCCGCGCCGCCATCTACGGCTTCCTCGGCCCCAACGGGAGCGGCAAGTCCACGGTGATCCGGATGCTCTGCGGCGTGCTGCGGCCTTCGGCCGGCCGCGGACGCGTGTTGGGCCACGACGTCGCGAAGGAGCCCGAGGCCGTCAAGCGCCGCATCGGATACATGTCACAGAAGTTCAGCCTCTACGCCGACCTGAGCGTCATCGAGAACATGCAGTTCTACGGGCGGATCTACGGCCTCAAGGGCCCGGACCTGCAGCACCGGATGGACGAGCTGATCGCGCTGTGCGACATTGGCGAGTACACGACGCGGCTGGCCCGTGAGCTTTCCGGCGGCTGGAAGCAGCGGCTCGCCCTGGCCTGCGCCCTCATTCACGACCCGGAAGTGGTGTTCCTGGATGAGCCGACGGCCGGCATTGATCCGGTTGCCCGGCGCGATCTCTGGGACCTGCTCTTTGCACTCTCCGGCCGCGGTGTGACACTCTTTGTCACCACACATTACATGGACGAGGCCGAGCGATGCAGCCACGTCGGCTACATTTACATGTCGCGGCTGATCGTCCGCGGGCGGCCTGCGGAATTGAAAGACCTTTCGGATGTCACCCCGCCGGGCACCCGCCGCGTGGAAGTTCTCTGCCCGCAACCGACGGCCGCGCTGCCCCGGCTCCGGCAGACGCAGGGCGTGCGCGACGCCACCCTTTTCGGCGAGGCCCTGCACCTGCTCATCGATGCGAGCCTGCCCGAGGCCGTGCTGCGCGAGGCCGTCGGTGACGACGGCGGCGAGCACGTGGACGTTCGGGCCATCTCCCCGTCGCTGGAAGACGTGTTCGTCACCCTGAGTCGCCGGGAAGCGGAACGGAGGGGATCGTGAACGGACTCTGGGCCATCCTGCTCAAGGAGTTCTCGCACATTCGCCGCGAGCCGCTCACGCTGTTCTTCATCTTCTTCGTCCCCGTTCTGCAGATGATGATCTTCGGCTACGCGATCAACACCACCATCGACCACATTGCCACCGTCGTCTACAACCTGGACCAGCGGCAGGAGAGCCGGGCCCTGGAGGAGGCCTTCGTCAACTCCCGCAAGTTTCGCATCGTGGCATACGTGCACGACGAGGCGTCGTTTGACGCCGCCCTGGCCGCCGGCCGGGCGAAGGTGGGCATCCGCATTCCTCCCGACTACTCCGACCGCCTCCTCCGCGGCGAGCAGGCCGCCGTGCAGGTGCTCATCAACGGAAGCGATTCCCAGGTCGCCACCACCGCCATGAACAGCGCTGCCCTGCTGGGGCTCAACCAGTCGCTTCAGCGGGCGACGTACTTCGCAGAGGCGCGGCAGCTCGCCGCGGCCCGCGATCCGGCCGGCCGGATGGCCATGCCCATCGATGTCCGCCCGCGGCTTCTCTACAACCCGGACCTTCGAAGCTCCCATTTCTTCGTGCCGGGCCTGATCGGCATCATCATGCAGCTTGTGACGCTCTTCCTCACCTCCTTTGCCATCGTGCGGGAGCGGGAGCTCGGCACCCTCGAACAGCTTTTCGTGACCCCGGTCGGGCGGGCCGGGCTGATGTTCGGCAAGCTGATTCCCTACGCCCTCGTCGGCTTCGTCGAAACGCTCATCGTGCTGGCCGTGATGGTGTACGTGTTCAAAGTGCCCGTGCAGGGGAGCCTGCTGCTGCTGCTGGCGCTTTCGCTCCTGTTCCTGCTGACCGCGCTGGGCCTGGGCCTGCTGGTCTCCACCATCGCCCGCACCCAGCTTCAGGCCATCCAGTTCGCCTTCCTGATCATGCTGCCGTCGATTCTGCTGTCCGGCTTCGTGTTCCCGCGAGAGGCCATGCCCGGCCCGATCTACGTGGTCAGCTTCATGATTCCCGTCACGTACTTCATCGAGATTCTGCGCGGCGTGATTCTCCGCTCCGCCACCCTGCCCGACCTGATCCCCCACGTAATCGGCCTGGCCGTCTGCTGCATCGTCATTCTCGGCCTCAGCGTCGCCCGCTTCCACAAGCAGCTGGATTGATGAAGAATCGCCCCGGGCCGCGGGTCTGGATCCCATCTTCCCGTTTGTTCAATCGCGGCCCGGACAGGAAAACGGCCCGCGCGATTGTCATGAACCGCGCGGGCCGGACGTCGAATAACGCAAAGCTGTCCACGTTCACGAATCGCCGGAGGCCGCGGCCGCCAGCGCGGCGTCCACGCCTTCCGTGGTCTGCCCGGCCGTCACCACGACGCCCTCCACGACCGCGTCCTCGTAGCCGGCAAGGGAGAACTCGACAGTGTACGTGCCCGGCGGCAGGCCGAGGACGGCGTATGTGCCGTCTTCACCCGTTGCGGTCGACGTGACCTCCACATCCTCCTGGTACACCGTGACGGAAACCGTCGGCAGTGGAACCCCGTCCGCATCCGTTACCGTGCCGGACACGTTTCCGACGTCGACCAGGTTGACCATCCGCATCCCGTAGGACGGGTGGAACGTGAATTCCTGGATCTCGCCCGGGCCGTTGATCTG
Organism: uncultured Phycisphaeraceae bacterium; assembly: GCA_964491135.1. Lineage (GTDB taxonomy): Bacteria > Planctomycetota > Phycisphaerae > UBA1845 > UBA1845 > JAFGJQ01. The sequence goes on from CAZBFW010000051.1 coordinate 6,350, forward strand.
GCCGCCGGGCACCGGTCGGAACGCGCGGCTCAGGTCCACGTCCAGCAACAGCATGGTCTCCTCGTCCGCCAGCACCTCAAACCACAGGTGCAGCTTGATGCCTGACTCATCGCCGCTGGGCACCCGCAGAGGGAACGCGCGGCCGTCGGTCAGGGTGATCTCTCCCTCAGTCACAAGGAGCCGAATCTGGTTGTACGTTCCCGCCGGAATCTCGGCGAGTGCCAGAACGTCTGTCTGCCCGTTGCGCAGTTGCAGCAGGTCAAACGCCTGCTCGCCCTCGAACACGGTGATCCACTCGCCCTCCTCATCACAAACGCCGTTGCTGCCGCAGTCTTGATGTCCGCCGTCCCCGTCCGGCCCTGCGCCCTCGCCCTGACCGTCGCCCATGTCGCCCTGGGCCGCACCCGGTTGCCCGATGCCATAGCCATGCCCTTCGGATGCGGAAACGCCGTTCGTTCCGGCGTCCATCCCGTTCGTGCCCACGTCGCCGCCGTTCGTGTCGATGTCATCGTCATCCCCGATGCCATTCGTCCCGACGTCGCCAACGCGGTGCACCTCCACGCCGGTGATCGTCACCAGCGCCTCAGTGATAAACTCGAACGGGAACGGTTTATCCGTGACCAGCACGCGCAACGAGCCGGTCTCCAGCGGCGAATCCGCCCCGTTGTCGTTGACGGGCGCGCCGCCGCCGGACGTGCAGGCCGGCACTAAAACGAGCAAGACCGCGGCGAATGCACAAGCGCCGCCCAGCAGCCATCCCATGCGAGTGGATGTCATGACAGTATCCTCCTTGGCGATCGTCAGGATTGAACGGACCCGGGCGCGGCGCGCCCGGATATGGTGACATCGGCGTTCGGCCACGGATCGAGCCAGTGATTTTCCTCACAAATGCTCTGCAGCATTCGCCAGCCCGCCCGGATAAATTCCCTCTTATGATTGCCCGGTGTGTACGCCCTGTTATGCCGTCGGGGGCTGCAGCTTCGCGTTGACGATCGCCAGAATCTCCCGCTCGCGCGCGACGGCCTGGTCCTCGATCGACTGGGCCCTGGCCAGAATGTCAGCGACCCAGGCACGGTCCTGCACGTCCTTCGCGTTGATGCGGACGTTCAGATGCGCGCCCATCACGGCCGACCGGGCGGCCAGGGCGCCCACGCCGGCGTCCGAGATGCTGGCCGGATTGCCGATCTCGGCCATTGCCCGAACCACTTCCATCGCGTCGCACGCCACCTGCATGACGCGAAGCGGAACCTCGATCGCCCCCTTCGTCGCCTCCTGGATCGCCTGCTTGCGGGCGGCCACCTCTTCCGGCGTGCCCTTGGGCAGTCCGAATGCGTCCATGATCCGGTTGAACGCGTCCGTGTCCTCATCGATCAGCCGCAGCAGTTCGTCATGAAGTGCCTTGCCCTTCTGGGCCCACGTGGAGAACTCCTCCCAGCGGGCGTCCCAGCCTCGCTTGTGGCTGCTGAGGTTCGCGACCATGGTGGCCAGCGCCGCCCCCATCGCCCCCATGGCCGCGGAGATGGACCCGCCGCCCGGCGCGGGTGACTCCGAGGCCGTCTCCTCGACGAAATCCACCAGCGTGCGGTCGATGAGCCGCCTTTTCGATTTGTCCGCCAGCTTGTACTCGATGATCTTCTCGTCCGGGTCAAACCGCCCCAGGTCGTCCAGGCCCATCGACTTGACCGCGATCTTGATGATCTCGCGGTCCGGAATGCCGAGCGATCGCTGCTGCTTGCGCAGGTAATGCCGGCCGGCCTCCAGCATGGCCCGCAGCGGCACCATGCCCACGATTTCCGAACCCGTCACGCGCACGCCGCGGGCCTCCGCCCGCCGGCAGCACTCGTCAAACGCCGTGTGGATGGGCGTCACGCTGATGTTGGTCAGGTTGATCGAAATCTGGGCGACGCCGTATTCTTCAATGAACCAGCCGATGGCCTTCACGCACTTCAGACTCCCCGGCTGCCAGACTTTCTGACCGTTCTCGTCCAGCACAGGCTTGCCGGTGGGCGTGCCGTCCGTCGTCTTGACCCGGCCCCTCTCGCGAATGTCAAACGCGATGGCATTCGCCCGGCGGGTGGAGGTGGTGTTCAGGTTCACGTTGTACGCAACCAGGAAGTCCCGCGCCCCGACGGCCGTCGCGCCGGACTTCGCGTTGAACGTCGCCGGCCCGAAGTCCGGCTTCCACTCGGGCTTCGCCAGTTTGTCTTTCAGGCCCTCGTACTCGCCCGCCCGGACGGTGGCCAGGTTCCGCCGCTCGTCGCGGAACGCCGCGTTCTCGTAACAATAGATCGTCAGCCCCAGCTCTTCGCCCAGGCGCCGGGCCAGCGTGCGCGCGTACTCGATCGTCTCCTCCATCGTGATGTTGGACACCGGCACCAGCGGGCAGACGTCGCACGCCCCGAACCGCGGGTGCTCGCCGTGGTGCTTGCGCATGTCGATCAGCTCCGACGCCTTCCGCACCGCCCGCACCGCGGCCTCCACCACCTCCGCCGGCGTGCCCGCGAACGTGACCACCGTGCGATTCGTGGCCTTGCCCGGGTCGACATTGAGCAGCCTGACCCCCTCCACCGTCTCCACCTGGTCCGTGATCTGCCGGATGACGTTCGGATCGCGTCCCTCGCTGAAGTTCGGCACGCATTCGATGAGCTGGCGTTGCATGAGAGCCAATTCCCTTCACTTGCCCGCGGTGCTGCGCGATTCACACTCCCCGGCCGACTCGCTGCGTCCATAGGCCTGACGATCCGCGCATTGTAGACGTGCAACCGCCCCTTTCCACCCCCCGTGCCGCGCGGAAGAGGCCGCAGGCTGTAGGCTGTGGGCTGTAGACTGTGGGCCGCCACGGGTCCCGGCGCGCCGGGATTCCAGCCGGTCTTCCTTCCTGCCAGTTTCCAGTCTCTCGTTTCTAGTTCTCTAGTGTTTGTGGGACCGGCTTTCCAGCCGGTCTCTTCCGTGGAACCATCCTTTTCCTTGTGGGACCGTCCCGGCGCGCCGGAATCGCTACTCGTACCTCCGTCCTTTGCCTCGCGCCTGCGAGCGGGCCCAGTACAGTCGCTCCGTGAACCCGCCGTCGGTCAGGAACTGCTCCTCGAGTTGCCGCAGTTGCTGATCCAGCAGGTAGTTCGCCTGGTGAATCAGGCAGATGATCGTATTGGCGGCCACTTCCGCCGGCGCTGATTCCACATAGGTCGTATAGGTCGAATAGGACCTATCCGGCGCATACGCAAGCATCCGGACACCCTTTGCGGACGGATCGTCCTTGTGCCAGAGCCGCAGCCTATGCAACCGGAGGAAATCCTGGTAGTCCAGCAGCAGCTCTTCCAGACTCGCCCGAGCCACTCCCACCAGCTTCAGTTCCGTCTTCTTTGACGTTCCCGAAGCCTGGCTTCCCTCGGCAATGTTCTGTTTCCCGCTCCGGGCCGCTTGCACCATCTGATCGTGTGTGCGCGACCGCCGGTCGACAAACCGGTCACAAAACGTTGCAGTCGCATCAAACACAATCTCGGCCATCTGGAAGGACTTCAGCTCCCGGTACCCCCCATGTGCCGGAATGATCCGTTCGCCTCCTCCCGCCGATTCCCACTCTTCTCTATTCACCATTCCGGCCCTCACTTCCCCCAACCACCCGCCCACGCTTGATGACCGTTCGCACGCATGGCCGGCCGACGTGGTACATCCACTGCTCCAGGTTCGGCACGTCCAGCACCAGCAGGTCGGCCTGCATGTTCGGGGCGATGGCTCCGAGGTAGGCGTGGCGGTCCAGCGCGGCGGCGGCATTGGCCGTGGCCGCCACCAGCGCCTCCGCCGGCGTCAGCCGCATCTGCGTGCACGCGATGCTCAGCGTCAGGGCGAGCGATTCCACCATCGCGGAACCCGGATTGACATCCGTGGCGACGGCCACCGGCAGGTTCGCCTCGATCAGCCGCCGCGCGGGCGCCTGCTTCACGCCCAAAAAGAACGAGCACGCCGGCAGCAGCACGCCGATCGTCCCCGCCGCCTTCAGCGCCGTGATCCCCGCGTCGTCGATCGCCTCCAGGTGGTCCGCCGACACCGCGTGCAGCTCGGCGGCCAACTGCGAGGCCCCCATCTGCGTGATCTGGTCCGCGTGCACGCGCGGCCGCAAACCATGCCGCACCGCGGCCTCCAGCACGCGCCGCGACTGCTCCACGCCAAACGCGCTGCGCTCGCAGAATACGTCGCAGAACTCGGCCAGCCCCTCCTCGGCAATCCGCTCAAACACCTCGTCCGCCAGCATCGTGTCCAGGTATGCGTCGGCCCGCCCCTCATACTCCGGCGGCACCGTGTGGGCCGCCAGGTACGTTCCCACCAGCTCGATCGGCTGAAGCGTGTTGAGCCGCTTGATGGCCCGCAGCATCTTCAGCTCATCGTCGAAGGTCAGGCCGTAGCCGCTTTTGACCTCCGCCGTCGTCGTGCCGCTCTCCAGCATCCGGCGCAGGCGAGGCAGGGCCAGCCGGACGAGGTCTTCCTCGCTCGCCTCGCGCACCGCCCGCATCGTCGAGCGAATGCCGCCGCCCGATTCGGCGATCTCCAGGTAGCTCCGGCCTTCGATCCGCTGGACGAACTCCTTTTCGCGGCTGCCCGCGAACACCGCGTGCGTGTGGCAGTCCACCAAACCCGGCACGACGCATCCGCCCGCGGCATCCAGCACGGGGCATCCCGCGGGAACCGTCATTTCCTCCTGCGGCCCGAATCCGGCGATCGCCTGACCCTGGATCAGCAGGCTCGCCCCCTGCAGCCGCGTGACGTTCCCCATCATCCGCCCCGGCGTCGGCCCCGGCGGATAGACCACCAACTCCCCGATGTTTTCAATGATGAGCACGCGAAGCCCCCTGTCCGCAAACGTCTCGAACTCCTCTACTGCTTTCGTCGCTCCGTTCCGGGCAAACGATCATTTGCGAGAGAGTATGGACCACAGCAAGGGTCTACTCATAAAAGTGGACACACACCAGCAGAAGACCGATGAAAGCACATATGAACAGAATCAGGTAAATCCAGGGAAGGACGACGCCGAAAAAAAAGCACGCCCACACGTGCCGCCAGGTGAGCGCGCCCGTCGCCCGCAACGCCCAGACGTTCCTGAAAACGTACCACATGCCGAACAGAAAACCCGGGAAGCCCCAGTATCCCACACGGCCGATGCTGCGGCAATACGAAAGTGACAAATGGCGGGCATGTAGTGGACACAGCACGGACAGGTGGGGCGTGAGCATTGAGTAGAATGCGATGGGGGCTACACCGTAGAATCGCCACTCAAAGAACGTGTACGGGGATCCGTGATTCGCGCCGCACACGTGGCAGGTCGTCCCCTGGAAGTCGGCAGCGGCGGCCCGCCCCTTTCGCTCCGTGCGAATCGTGCGGACGACAACAAGAATGGGCAGAGCAAGAATCGCGATAGCCAGAGCGATGATAATGGGTGTTTCATCGACGCCGTCCATGCTACGCTGGCTCCCTTTCTCAACTCCTCTCCCCGCCCGTGCACGATCCGAGACTCACGTCGATCGCGTAGGAATCTTCACGCCGCGCTGCCGCGCGACCTGCTCCGCCTGCTCGTATCCCGCGTCCACATGACGGAAGATGCCGGTGGCCGGGTCTGCGGTGAGCACGCGCTTCAGCCGCTTCGCAGCTTCCGGCGTGCCGTCCGCCACGATCACCTGCCCCGCGTGCAGGCTGTAGCCGATGCCCACGCCGCCGCCATGGTGCACCGACACCCAGCTTGCCCCGCAGGCCGTGTTCAACAGCGCGTTGAGGATCGGCCAATCCGCGATCGCATCCGAGCCGTCCTTCATCCCTTCCGTTTCGCGGTTGGGCGACGCCACCGATCCGCAGTCCAGGTGGTCGCGCCCGATCACGATCGGCGCCTTCACCTCGCCGCGGGCGAGATCGGAAGAGCACACGTCTGAACTCCAGTCACGAGATTCCATC
>CAZBFW010000052.1:0-12184 GCA_964491135.1 uncultured Phycisphaeraceae bacterium
AAGAAGCAGTGGCACACACTGGACCTTCATCGTTGCTCAAGGAGCAGTGGAACACCTCTGACCTTCACCACTGCTCAAGAAGCAGTGGCACACACTGGACCTTCATCGTTGCTCAAGGAGCAGTGGAACACTTCTGACCTTCACCACTGCTCAAGAAGCAGTGGCACACGTTTGAGCTTCGGCACTGCGCGAGGAGCAGTGGCACACGTTTGAGCTTCGGCACTGCTCGAGGAGCAGTGGCACAACCTTGGCGCGCTGCTCGAGGAGCAGTGGCACAGAGCGGCTCATCCGTCGTTGCCGGTGCGGGAGTCGTCGTCGAAGGTTGCGCCGGAGGCCTCGAGGCGGCGGCGGAGGGCGCCGCGGCTGATGCCGAGCAGGCGGGCGGCGCGGGACACGTTGCCCTGGGCCTTCTGCATGATGCGCTGGATGAACAGCGATTCGAGCTCCGGCAGGGTGACGTTTTCGGGGAAGGATTGACTGCGGTCGTCCGCCGGGGGCGGGGTCACGGCGGCGGTCGCGCCCGGCAGGCCCAGGTGTTCCGGCTCGATCCGCCGGTCCGTCAGCAGAATGGCCCGCTCCAGCACGTGGCGAAGCTCCCGGATGTTCCCCGGCCAGTGGTAGCGGGCGACGGCGTCGCGGGCCGCCGCGGAGAACTGGGCCTGTGGCCGGCGGTACTTGTGGGCGAGCGTCGCGAGGAAGTGGTCGGCCAGCAGGAACACGTCGTCGCCGCGCTGTCGAAGGGGGGGCAGCTCAATCATGAAGACGTTGAGCCGGTAATACAGGTCTTCGCGGAACTGCTTTTCGCGCACGCGTTGCACGAGGTCGGCGTTGCTGGCCGCGATGATGCGTACGTTTACCGGCAGGTCGCGCGTGCCGCCCACGTGGCGGATCACCTTGCGTTCCAGCGCGGTCAGGAGCTTGGATTGCAGTTCCAGGGGCAGCTCGCCCAGCTCGTTGAGGAACACCGTGCCGCCGGACGCGATTTCCAGCAGCCCGCGTTTGGAGGTTTTGGCGTCGGTGAACGCACCGCGCTCGTGCCCGAACAGCTCCGACTCGATCAGCTCGCGGGGCAATGCGGCACAGTCGATGTGTACCAGCGGTTCTTCACGCAGCGGCCCGATCGCGTGGATGTGCCGCACCAGCAGGTCCTTTCCGGTGCCGGTCTCGCCGACGATCAGCACCGGGGGAAGCTCGGAGGCGATGGTGACTCCCGGATTGGCCGCCTTGCCGGCCAGTTCCAGCGCCCGTTGCAGGCTGCCGTGCTCGCCGATGATCGGCTCACCCCGGCCGGGCTCCGGCTGCGTGCGGTCGAACAGCTCCGCCCGGCCGCGCAGGCGCTGGGTTTCCAGGTTTCGCTCGATGATGAACGCAAGCTGGTCCAGGTCGACGGGTTTTTCCACGTAGTCGTCCGCACCGTAGCGCATGGCGGAGACGGCGTTGGGGATGGATCCGAAGGCCGTCAGAACGACCACGGGGAACGAGAACCCGTCGCGTCGGATTTCGCGGACCAGGTCCAGGCCGTTGCCGTCGGGCAGGCGAATGTCCACGATCATCAGGTCGGGGGCGCCGGCCTCCAACTGGGCGCGGGCTTCGGAGAGGGTCTGGGCGCAACGGCACTCGTGCCGAGCCCGGGTGAGCTGCAGCTCAATGGAGTGCAGCACGGAGGTCTCATCGTCCAGCAGGAGGATCTTGGCCATCGCGGGCTCCCACGAGGTCGCGTGTCGGCAGCCGGAGCGTCACGCTCGTTCCGCCCCCGGGCGGCGAGTCGAAGAGGATCTCGCCCCCGTGAGATTCTACCGCCTTCTTCGCCAGATGCAGCCCGATGCCGGTTCCGCCCGGCTTGGTCGTGAAATAGGCCGCGGCGATCCGGTCTCGCACGTCCGCGGGGATGCCCGGTCCCTGGTCGCGGACGCTCAGGTCGACCCATCGGTCGGAGTCGGCGACGTGGGCGGCCGTCAGGACCACCTCACCGTTGGGCGGCGAGGCGTCCAAGGCGTTGTCCACGAGCACCTGGATGGCCTGCTCGATGTGTCGGGGGTCCACGTGGACGATGCAGACGCCGTCGGCCTCCTCGAAGCGCAGGGCGATGCCCCGGCGCGCGGCGTTGGTCTTTTGCGTGGCGAGCACGGCCTCCACCATTTCACGCATGGATGTCGGTCGCCGGTCGAGTTCCAGCGGCCGGTTCACCAGCAGGAGCTGCTTGAGCCACTGGTTCAGTGAATCCACCGTTTCCACGATCTGCCGCTGCTGCTGGTACTCTGCAGAGGCGTCGGGCAGCGCGTTCATGGCCGACTGGGCCGATGCGCGGATGCCGGCCAGCGGATTCCGGATGTTGTGCGCGACGATGGAAGCCACCGCGCCCAGGGCGGCCAGCCGTTCCTGTTGGACGAGGCGCTTCTGGATCTCCAGCAGGGAGTCGGCCATGCGGTTCATGGCCTCCGACAGGTTCCCCAGCTCGTCCCGCTTGCGGACCTCGATCCGGTACGAGAGATTGCCCTTGGCGTGCTCGTCGGTGGCGACGGCCAGCAACTCCACCGGCTTGAGGACCCAGTTCCGCACCAGGAGCACGCCGATTGCCGACAGGAGAAAGGCTCCGATCGCATTGGCGGACAGGAGGGCGGTGACCCGGCTCTGGGTCCCGGTGATGTCGAGCGTGGTTCGCGTAATGGCCCAGTCGTCGGAGACGGCCGCGGATGCGAGGGCCACGCCGAGCGTCTTGGCACATTCGGTGTCCACGCGCTGCCGCAGGAAGGCAAGTGCCTCGTCCTTGTCTCCCGCGTCGGCGAGAACGAGGTATTCCTTGGTCAGGCGGCGCAGGTCGTTCGTAATCTGCACGATCCGGTCCTGCCGGCCGAGGACAGGGTCGTCCGGATGCTGTCGGGCCAGACGGAGGAACCGGTCGGCCACGTCGTCCGCCGCCTGCTGGAGCGAGGACGCCGGTTCGGCGTGCGGGTCCGTGGCGTAGGCCGCCAGGCTCATCATGAGTTCGTCGAGCTGGCTGCGGGTAAGCCCGACTTCGTTTGCGCTGTCCATGTGCTGTCGAAACTGGGTTACCGCGCCGCCCAGGTAAGCCTGGATGCACCACACGGAAACCAGCACATTGGCCACGATGGAGACACCGAAGACGGCCAGGAGAAGACGGAATTTGCTCTGAAGTGACATTGAGGGCGCGCTGTGCCGTTCACCAGGGAGCCTCGACCGGCGGGTGGTAGGCCCAGTCCCAGTTCGCGTCGGCGAGTGGGTCCGACGTGGTCACCACGAAGCCGCCGACGAAACCGATGTTGATTCGCCCGCGGTGCCGCTTACCGGGATGCCAGTACGCGCCGGATGAATAGGGTGACCGTTCGGTGGTCAGAGGGGGCGCGGCGAACAAAGTGTCCGTCACGCCGCCGCGGAGTTGCACGGACCGGGCGCCGTCGCCGTCGAACATCAACGGCACCTGCGGACGCTCCAGGACTCGCTCAGGCACCCGCACCGCCGCCAGCATGCCGGTCCGAGTAGGCCCCTCAAACAGCCGACGGTTCATCGTGTAACTGATGTTCTGCTGGGGTGTGATGCCGCCGAGATGGGCCGGCTGGCCCTTGACCCGGGACAGTTGCCGCGGGCCGGCCGGACAGAGGACCGGCTCTTCCCCCGGCTGGAAATCAATCCGCGCCTCGCCCGCATTCTTCCAGAACTCCTGGGTCTGATAAATGCTGTCGAGGAAGTCCGCTGCGTGGAATCGAGAGGTCAGGTTCGAACTGTCACCCCGATCGGCGGCCGTGTACGGATCGGCGAACAGGCGGAAGCGGAACGTGGTAGTCCGGAGGTGATCCATGCAGATCAGGCTTTTGGCCTGGTCTCGGACGCTGCGGAGAGCGGGCAGAATGATCGACAGGAGAAGCGCAATGATCCCCATGCACACCAGCAGCTCGATCAGCGTAAAGCCGCCACCGCGCCGCGCCCATCCCAGCGACCCCGGTTGTACAGGGCTCGCCACGAATTCCTCTCCGGAGCCACCGCCGCCAGTCTACGCGAGCCGCGCCCCCACACCGACGGTAGTCTCCTGTCAGTTGGAGTTTAACGCCCCAGACAGTTTTTGACAAGAAAAACCAAGGCCGATTGGCTGCAAATGGGGGATTTACCTCGACGTTCCCATTCAGAATCGGCTCAAAGGGACGGTCGTGCGGGGCGTATGCGTCCGGCTAGGCGGACTCAGGCACGAGTGAAGGTGCCGATGATCGTCGGATCCACCGAGCAGAGGGGGCCGGAGAATGCCGCCTTGGTCAAGGCGTCGGCGATCTCGACCGGCAGGGTCGCGGAGCGTGTGTCTGGTCGTAATTCTTTGTGGTGTAGAAGGATACAGCCCAAGCGTCGGCCAAGGCAATCGATCCAATCGGCTGGGTGTCCGATTTGATGGCACGCGGGTATGTCCAGGGCGGCGGTGATGCCCGAATCGTGCTGCTCGTCCAGGAGGTTCCGGAGTTCCACCGGGCTCAGGAGGAACCGGGGTTGGGGAGCGGCGATGGCCAGTTCGACGCCCAATCGCTGGGCTGCCAGGCGAAGCCGCTGCAATGCAGCGTGGGTGCCGTTTAGGGCCGCAGCGTACGTGGAATCCGCAGTGACGACGGCCACGGAGTCCAGCACCAACACGCGGGCACCCAGCCAGGCGGCTCGTTCCAGGGCGGCCAGAACGTGATCCATGGCCGTGTTACGCGCGGCGGGCTCCCACCGGCCGAAATGGGCTTGGGGCGTCAGCGACGCGAAGACGGTGCTGACTCCGTTTTCCAGGCTACTGAGCGCCTCGCGAATGCGTCGGGCCTCCTCCATGGAGAGGCTATCGCGGAGGGTGTCCTGTGGTGCCAGGGCCAGCCCAACCGCCGACGCAGCGCACGCGCTTGCCTGCGCGCACCATGCCTCGGGGGGTCCAGCGACGGGTTGTCTGATCACGAGGGTTGGAATCACGCCGGTGCCTCTTCGGGGGGCAATCGTTGCCCGTCATGTGCCGGCGAATTATACTCGCTTTGGGTGGGTACGACAGTGTTTCCCACGAACCAACGGCACGGGCCCCCGATTCTCACCCGCGGGCTGGAGTCTCGGACGGTTACCGATGGATGGGCGGGTGACATGGGTCGCATCCACGTTCTTTCGGACGAGCTGGTCAAGAAGATCGCCGCGGGCGAGGTCATCGAACGGCCCGCCAGCGTGGTCAAGGAGCTCATCGAGAACGCCTTGGACGCGCGGGCCGGCCGGATCAGCGTGCACATCGAGGACGGCGGCCGGCAGCTTGTGCGGGTGACGGACGACGGCGGCGGGATGACGGAAGAGGACCTTCGGCTGGCTGTTCTGCCTCACGCCACCAGCAAGATCTCGACGCAGGACGACCTGTTTGCCATCGGGACGATGGGCTTCCGGGGCGAAGCCCTGGCGAGCATCGGTGCCGTGTCCCGCCTGCGTATCCGATCTCGCACGCCGGATGCGACGGCCGGGCACGAGATTGTCGTCGTATCGGAGAAGGTCGAGTTGGCGCAGGCCGCCGGCTGCCCCGTGGGCACGTCCGTGGAGGTTCGCGATCTGTTCTTCAACGTGCCGGCCCGGCGCAAGTTTCTCAAAGGCGCCGGCACCGAAGCGGCCAACGTAAACGAGCAGTTCGCCCGGATCGCCCTTGCCCATCCGGAGATCGCCTTCGACCTTCAGAACAACCAGCGCGTGACGTATCGCTGGCCGGGTGATGAGTCGTTCCGCGAGCGTGTCGGCCGCTTCTGCGGGCCGGAGCTGGCGAAGGAGCTGATCGCGATCAACTGGGAAGAGCGCGGCCTGCGTGTGCATGGATATGTGGCTCCGCCGGCGCGGTCGCGGTCGGCCAGCAACTGGCAGTACATCTTCCTGAACGGCCGGTTCATTCGCGACCGTTTCATTCAACACGCGGTTCGCGAGGCGTATCGCGGGCTGATGGAGCCGAGTCGGCACCCGGTGGTCTTTCTGTTTCTCGGAATCGATCCGGCCATGGTGGACGTGAACGTGCACCCCACCAAGATCGAGGTGCGCTGGCAGGATTCCAACCTCATTCACTCCCAGGTGCTGGCCGCCCTGCGTGAGAAGTTCCTTCGCAGCGACCTGACGCCGGCCCTGAGGGTGCGCGATCCGGAGGGGCCTGCCGCAGGGGAGCCCGGGCACCGTGCGACGCGGCCGGACGCGGACGATGACTGGCCCGCGTGGACGGAGGGGGGGGATCGCCGGGCGGATGACGGGGGGCGGGCCGCAGCCGAAGGATATCGATCCGCGACGGGCGGCGGCGGGGGGGGCATGTCGGCACGGGGCCCGACGGAGGATCCGAGGTTTCGGGGCGGTCCGGCGGGTGGACAGGGGCGCGGAGCGGCCGAGTTGTGGCGGTCGCTGCACGATGCGTCGGAGCGTTGGCCGGCTCGCGCGGGTGACACGGAGCCGTCACCGCCGCCTCCGCGGATGCGCGCCCTGCAGGTTCACAATGCGTACCTGGTGGCGGAAACGGACGAGGGCATCCTGATCATTGACCAGCACGCGCTGCACGAGCGTGTGATGTACGACCGGCTGCGTCGTCGCCTGGCCGAAGGGGTGCTGGATTCGCAGCGGCTGCTGCTGCCGGAGACCGTCCGCGTGACGCCGGAGCAGATGGAGGTGCTGGAAGTCCAAGCGGAGCTGCTGACGCGGCTTGGCCTGGAGATCACGCCGTTCGGGCGGGATTCGATCGCGGTGAATGCCGTGCCGGCGGTCTTGCGGGACTCGGAGGTGACGGCGTTTGTCCGCGACGTGCTGGACAAGCTGGCCGACCGGGGCAACCAGCCCACGCCGGAGGTTTTTCTGGAGGACATGCTTTCCATGATGGCCTGCAAGGCGGCGGTGAAGTTCGGCGATCCGCTGAGCCCGGAGGAGGTGGAGGCCCTGGTGGCGCAGCGTGAGGCCGTCGAGAAATCCACGAGCTGCCCGCACGGGCGGCCGACCGCGCTGCGCTTCACGCTTGCCGATCTGGAGCGGCAGTTCAAGCGCGTCTGAAGACGCAAACGCAAAAACGCAAAAACGCAAAAACGCAAAGAAAGGCAGAAACGAAGGACACGAAGCCGCGGAAGCACACGATTCGTGACGAGCGCCGCCTCACACCCCACTGTCGCCCCCATTTGTCCCCTTCGGATCACTGGTTCTCCCTTCGCAATTGGCAATTAGCCATTCCCGGCTGCGGCGCCGGCAGTCGTGGTGGGTGGTCTCGCACGGCGGACCGGGCATAGTAGAGAGGAACCTTTCACAAGCTGGCCGGATGGTCCTGGAGTAACGGCTGCCCCAGGGCTTCCCCGGCGTTGCCGGCCTGGCGGCTCGCGGGAGGATGCCGAGCGGCCTGGGAAGGCTCGGAACGCGGACCTCCGTCCCCCGGTTGCCCCCGAAGAGGATGCGGCGCACCTTCCCAATTCCCCGTCCACCGCCGATCCCGTGGCCGGTGTCGAACAGGCATTTTCTCGCCCGAAATTCGCGTGATGTGCTGGGTCAGACCCGAAATCCTGGGATACACTGTAGGTGGGGAACGCGCAAGCGACGGGAGTATGGGCCATGATCATCGAACTCAATGAGAAGGAGCAGTTGGCTCTGGAGCAAGTCCTGGACGAAGCCATCCGGGAGCTGGGGCCGGAAGTCCGCCGGTGTTGGGATCGCGACTACAAGGAGGAATTGAAGGATCAGCGGCACCTTCTTGAGGACTTGTATCAGCGTCTGACCCACGCCGATGCCACGGCCTCCTGACTCGACCCGCCCGGCGACACGTCAACCCGGCAATTCGGCGAGAGCGGACTGGCGCCGATACGTCGAACGCCGATCGTTTCGCGATTTCGGAGCACCCGCAGGCTTTGGCGTCGGGCATGACCGACGCGTCACTCTGCCCGATCCACCTTCGGCGGCAACGGGCGTGCCGGCCCGCACCCTGTTCCTGAGCAAAGGTGACGCACAGGCAGTCGGGGCTTTCATCCGTTAGGCTGTGTTTGACGGTCATTCGGGTCGGCCGTGTGGCACTGTCCCTGAACAGCGGACACGGTGGGGCGGTTCGGTTGTCCATTCGCAATGACCGGGTTGATTGTCGTTCGCGAAGCAGTTGCCGCGCGCATGCACGGGCGGGCACTGCTCAAGAAGCAGTGGCACCCGGCACGGGCGGGCACTGCTCAAGAAGCAGTGGCACCCGGCACGAGCGGGCACTGCTCAAGAAGCAGTGGCACCCGGCACGGGCGGGCGCTGCTCACGCGCAGTGGCACCGGCCCCGGGGGCAACTCCATGGCCGGACCGGAGTTCGGGTACACGTCAGACGGGATGGGATACAGTCATTGTTGATTCTGTTGCGGCCTGGTCAGGCTTATGCACGCTTGGGTGTCGGGTTGCCGGTCGGTTGGGGGGCCGGATCCGCGTGCGTCGCGTTGACCGCGCGGGCGGGTGCGGTATGATAGGTTCGACGGTCGCCGGACGTCGTCCGTTTCCTCCGGATTCGGCCGATCGGAAGGAGGAGGACGCCATGCAACGGGCATCATTCTGGACGCGGGTGGGGCATTGGATCCGGCCATCGGTCGCGGGTCAGCCGTATGCGTCGGGCGACGGAGCGGGCGAGTCCGCCGACACGGACGCGGCGGAGCCGGTGGAAGCGGAGGCTGCGGGCCGCCCGGCCCCGGCCCTTGTTCGCCGTCGTGGCCGAGAGGACGCGCTGGCCCGGCTGGAGGAGGGTTTCGAGAAGGTCGTGAACCTGTGCGACTCGCTGAACGTGCACTTCACGCTGCAGGAGGAGCGGTCCGCCCAGATCGCCGATTCGTTGGGCCGGGTGGCGGCGGACATGTCCAGCCTTGCGGGGGCGGTGGGGGGGCAGAGTGAGACGCTGCAGGCAATCGTGGGGCACCTGGAATCGGGCAACCACCGGGCTGCGCGGCTGGAGGAGCTGTGCAGCCATTTCTCGAAGCTGACGGAGGCCCAGCGGCAGTCGTTGGCGGTGGTGTCGCAACAGGTGGAGAGCTCGCGTCGGACGGACGAGGAGATCACGGAGTCGCTGCGTACGTTTCGGGAGTCGATCTGTGCGCTGGGGCAGTCGTGCACGGAATCGACGGACGCGCTGCGTCAGATGCGCGGCGAGGCGAGTGCGCGGGACGACCGGCTGGCCGCGACGATGGAGCGGGCGAGCCGGCGATTCCTGTGGCTGTTCGGGATCACGCTGGCGGTGGCGTTGGCCGGCGTCGCAGGGATTCTCATCAGCGCCCTGCGTTGACGGGCGTGGACGGCGACGGATCGGATCAGAGGCGGAGCTGCCCGCACGAGGTGAGATGATGACGGATGAACGCAATCCGCACGAGTTCATGATCCAGCTGCTGAGCAAGATGACGGAGTTCGAGGCTTCGGACCTGCATTTGAAGGTGGGCTACGCTCCGTACTACCGCGTAGGCGGCCATCTGCAGAAGGTGAAGGTCGCGCCGCTGCCCGATTCCGAGTTTGTGGAGCAGATGCTGAAGGGGTTGGTACCCGAGACGCGGCGACACGAGTACGACGAGCGCGGCGACCTGGACTTTTCCGCGGCGGGGCCGACGGGCGACCGGTACCGCATCAACGTGTTCCGGGCCACGGGCGAGATGCACGCGGCCATCCGGCGGGTGCAGAGCAAGATTCCCACGTTTGAGGAACTGACCCTGCCGCCCGTGTACGAGAAGGCCATCGAGCACAGCATGGACGGGCTGATCCTGGTGGCGGGCGTCACGGGCAGCGGCAAGTCCAGCACGCTCGCGTCCATGCTGGAGGTGGTGAACGAGAGACGGGCGTGCCACATCATCACCATTGAGGACCCCGTGGAGTTCATTTTTCACGCCAAGAAGGCGATCATCTCGCAGCGGGAGATCGGCATCGACATTCCGAACTATGCGGAGGCCCTGCGATACGTGGTGCGGCAGGACCCGGACGTGATCTTCATCGGCGAGATGCGCGACCGGGCCACGATGCAGGCGGCCATTCAGTCGGCCGAAACGGGCCACTTGGTCCTGGGGTCCATCCACTGCAGTGACGCCCAACAGACGTTCTCGCGCATTCTCGAGTTCTTCCCCCGCGATGAGCATGACTTCATCCGCTCGTCCCTGGCCAACAGCCTGAAGGCGATCATGGTGCAGCGTCTGCTGCCCGGCATCACGGAGAACTCGCGCTACCCGGCCACGGAAGTGCTGCTGAACAACTCAACGGTGAAGGACAAGATCCTGCACGAGGAGGACGAGGACCTGCCCGGGGTGATCGCGCAGAGCATCGAAGAGGGCATGCGCAACTTCACGCAGTCGCTGGCGGAACTGGTGGAGAAGGAACTGGTACACTTCGACACTGCGGTGGACTACGCGCCGAACCCGGACGCCCTCAAGAGCATGGTTAAGGGCATCAAGACGTCCGCCCAGACGCTGGTCGGGCGCGTGCGCGGCGGCCGGTGACGAGCCGTGCGGACCGGCGATTGGCGGCATGAGGACACTTGCCTGGCGCGTCGGGTCCCCAGGCGGGCAGACCGAGGGAGTCAGGCCGGTCATTTGTCGGGGAGAAGGAAGAGGACATGTCCGACCTGGAGCGTCTGATTGAACGGCCGCGGGTGTCGCTTGCGCATCTGCCCACGCCCATCACTGCGGTTTCGTGGGAGCTGGGACCGGTGCGGCTGTACCTCAAGCGAGACGACCTGACGGGCAGCGGCCTGTCCGGCAACAAAGTCCGAAAGCTCGAATACCTGATTGCGGACGCGCGGGCCCGCGGTTGTGATACTCTGGTGACCTGCGGCGGCATTCAGTCCAACCATACGCGGGCCACCGCCGTGGCGGCCACCCTGTGCGGATTGCGTTCGGTCGTTGTTCTTTCGGGCGATGAGCCTTCGGAGCTGGATGGGAACCTGCTTCTCAGCCGGCTGGCGGGCGCGGACGTGCGGGTTGTGCCGGCCATGCCGGCGGCCGAGCGTCATGCCCGGATGCTGGAGATCGCCGCGGAGCTGGAGCAGCAGGGCCTGCGGCCGTACGTGATGCCGTCCGGTGGTTCCAGCGAGGTCGGCGCCCTGGGGTACTGTCGGGCCGTGAATGAGCTGGCCGGGCAGCTGGAGGCGGACGGGCGGGGTATCGGGTGTATCGTTCACGCGTGCGGCAGCGGCGGTACGTTTGCCGGGTGCCACATTGGTCGGGAGCTGGCCGGGCTCGAACCCCGACACGTGGCCGTCATCATCGAAGGCACGGTCCGGGAGTGGCGGGCGTCGCTGGTCGACTACATCAACCGGACGGCGAACTACTGGGATATAGACCTGGAGGCCGATCCGGACGCCATCACTCTTCTTGACGGCGCGGGGCGGGGCTATGCCGTGAACACGGACGAGGAGATGGACTTCATGGTGCGTTTCGCGCGTTCCACGGGCATCTTCCTGGACCCGGTGTACACGGGGAAGGCGTTGTACGCCCTGGATCGAGACGTTCGCCGGGGCGTGTTTGATCCGGGTGGCAACGTGCTGTTCGTTCACACCGGGGGCATATACGGTCTGTTTCCCCGCCGAAGGCGTCTGATGGAGGCACTCAAGCGTGTGGGAGGCTGATGCCGTCCGGTCCCGGCCTGCGTTCCCGCCTTGGTGTCGGCCCCAATTCTGCGTACACTACTGGCGGGGAACGAGCCCGGGGAGCCTGTGATCGATGACCGTCCGTGACCCGTCACGCCGAGGTGCGCATTGGGCCTGGTGGGGTCCGGCCGTTCTGGCCGGGGTGTTTCTGATCGTCCTGGCGGGGTTGTTCTGGTTTTCGACGGAGCAGATTCTGCGGGAACGGCAGGGGGATTTGCGTTACAGCACGGATGCCATTGTGGGGGCGTTGCAGGACCGTCTGGCGTTGACCCGCACGTCTTTGGAGGCGTTAGGCGATGATCTGGGTGAGGGGGTGACATGCGAGGACGACGCCCGGGCCGAAGCCCGTCGGCTTGTGGAGAGCCACCGGGAGTTGGTTTGTGCGCGCTGGATGGATGAAGGGTTCACGGTGCAATGGCAGGAATGCCGGTCCGGGCCTGGCGTTCCGGGCGGTGACGGGGGGGTGCCCGAGCTGTCGGATGAGTTGCTGCTGGAATCGCGAATGTCCGGGGACGTTTTGTATTCCCGGACTCGCCTGTCGTCCTCGGGCGTATCCACTTTCGACATTCATGTTCCGGTGTATCGGGGTGACGCCTTTCTCGG
>CAZBFW010000053.1:0-12107 GCA_964491135.1 uncultured Phycisphaeraceae bacterium
GAGATAATGAGCGGTGACTGGAGTTCAGACGTGTGCTCTTCCGATCTTCGAAATCGCCGTGGCGCAGGCGAAGCTGGTAGTCTGCCGGACGGGGCCGTGCGAAGTGCTGCCCGTCGAGGCTCACGGCGTAGTACGGCTGCGTGCCGGAAGGCTCGTCCTCTTGCCAGAGCGCCAAACGAGACGGGGCGTCGGGTATGAGGATCATCCGAGGGTTGCGGATGGGCCGGTCGCCGGCCCGGATCAGGGTCTCGGAACCCAGTCGAAGTCGGAACTGCGTGCCTGCGCGTTCCACAGACAGCACCGGCTCCCCGGCGTTGTCATTCCCGGTCTGGGCCGGGGCCGGCAATGACGTTCCGAGTAGTAATCCGCACAGTGCGGCCGATACGAGAATCCGTTGATAGCGCAGCATCACGATCCAGCTCCATCCGTTCGTTGCTCTATCCCGCCTATTGCGGGCCCTGCATCTGACCCAGGAACAGCGGAACGTCCTGCTCGTCCACGTTGCCCTCGCCGGTCAGATCGCCCGGCAGACACGCGCCGGAAGCGGCCTGGTCGTAACAGACCTGGAACGCCCCGAAGTCCTTGAGGTCCACGTCGCCGTCGCTGTCGAAGTCCGGCACGCGCGGCCAGACCAACGTGCTCTGCAGCAGTGCATAGGCCACGTGCTCACCGGCGAGGTGGGTGCGATCCAGGTCGTCATCGAGCGACAGCAGCAGATACGTCGAGCCGCCGGACCCGGCCTGCCCGTGGCGCTGGGCCCAATAGGCCGTGCTGCCCTGCAAGCCCGTGCCCGTGGCGATGGCCACAAACTGCGGAGCGGCCATCGGCGTCTGCAGGGTGTAGACCGTCTGCGGCGGGGTGCCGTGGAGCACGCCCTGCACCGTGGCCGGTCCTACCCAAGCCTCGAACGGCACGCCGCCCATGCTGGCGCCGGTAATGCTCTCGAACACGATCACGCCGATGGTTTCGTTCGCGCGATCGAGGCCCGTGCCTCCCGTATGCTTCCCCGTCCGCAGCGAGTGCGTGGACGGGATTGCGCTTCGTTTGGCTCCCTGCGACCAGAAGGCGGACCAGCCGTCATTGGCGCTCATGACCTGTCCGAGCACCACGGGATTCGTGTAGCTCCGCCAGTACTGCCGCGGCTCGCCCGTCCAGTCATTGTTGCCGTCGGTTACCGTGGAGGTGTACTTCCAGGCCTCCATCTTCACGCCGTTCAACTCCGTGACGCCCTGTTCCATGACCCAGTAGCCGACGATTTCCTGTGTGGAGTAGGTCTGCGACGGATTCGTCGGATCGGCCAGGCGCAGGTCAAAACTGGAAGAGGTCACGTTGCTGACCCGCGGAATCATGCGCTTGCCGTTATAGAAGTACTGACCCGTGCAGACCACGACGGGGTTCGTGTACGTGTTTCGGAGGTTCACCGTCTTGACGACATGGTTGGCGGTGGTAAATCCCGCGTCGAACTTCGGCGGCACCTCGCACGCGTCGGGCACGCCGTTGCCGTCCGCGTCGCCGGCCCAGCCGTTGAAGATGTCCCAGGAATCCGGGATGCCGTTTCCGTTGCAGTCCGGCTCACAGTCGTCGGGCAGGCCGTTGGCGTTGTAGTCGGTGCTGGCGCCGCTGCCAAGGTCGCACTCGTCCGGGACGACGTTGCTGTTGCAGTCTTCCGAGGTTCCGTCCGCCACGTCGCATTCGTCCGGAATGTCATTGTTGTTGCAGTCTCCCGAGGTTCCTTCCGCGATGTCGCACTCGTCCGGGACGGCGTTGTTGTTGCAGTCCTGGCTGGTGCCGTCGCTAATGTCGCATTCGTCCGGCACCTCATTCAGGTTGCAGTCCTCGCTGGTGCCGGTGGCGATGTCCACGTCATCCGGAATGCCGTTGTTGTTGCAGTCCGGGGCCGTGGAATAGTCCCATCCGATGGCGTCGAAGACGGCCAGATCGGAGTCCCGGTAGAAGTTCGGATAGAACGTTTCTCCGTCCGCCTGGGCGGGGTCCATGATGCCGATGGAGGGTGTCTGCTCCCGGAAGTGGCTGGCCTGGTAGGGCGAGCCGTCCGCCATGCGGTACTCCACCGTGATCAGGTCCGTGTTGTGGTCGTCGTCGGGCGTGTTGTAATCCACAAGCCGCGGCGTGGTCTGAAACTCCGCATAGGTGGACGGATTGTAGTTGTTGGCCCCGGGGGTCCGCTGGAAGCGGTACAGGTCCATGGAGTTGATGTCCGAGTTCGGGTCGTAGTCCGCGAAGGAGATGAATCCCAGCACGTGGCCGACCTCGTGGGCCACGACGGACTGGTAGCACTGCTGGCTCCCCGACACGCCGTTGCTGGGGTCATAGTCCCAACTGAACGCCGTGTTAAGCACCATTTCGGCGTCGGTGCCTCCCGCGGAGGCGATCGCCGCCTTGTAATTCGCCAACGTGAAGAAGACCCGGTTCTCGTTGGTCACCGTGGAGCTGCTGCCGTTGTACCGGACGGGTACGGTGCTGCCTGCGGGCAGCCAGCTCTGAATCACGTCGTCCGTGTCCATGTCGTCCACCAGGCTGGCGCGAACCGTCGGGTACGTAATTCCCGACACGAAGGTGGAGGACGTATAGCCCAGGACGCTTCCTCCCAGGTTCTCCATGGAGAAGTCGATGGTGACGGTGACCGAGTCCTCGAACTGGCTCTCAATGTACTGGGCCACGGCCTCCAGGGCGTCCGCGGCGCCGGCCGGGAGGGAGCCGGACACGTCAAAAACGATGTTCAGGCCGGAGCGAGGACCGGCCGCGCTGATGAGGGTGTGCTGCGCTCCGTCATTCCGGGCGCGAACGGCCTCCACGTCGCGTTTCAGGTCGTCACTGGTCAGGCCGCTTAGCTCACTCCCACAGACGTAGCGCGTGATTCGCAGCGTCTCGACCTCCGTCTGCGAACCGTCGAGATAGAGCACGCTGGTCAGCCGCGGACCCGGCTCAACCAGGACCGGCGCGTGGCTGCCCGGATTTGTCCACCACTCCGGCATGTCGCCGTCCGCCGCCGCCGCCGCGCTCAGCCCTCCCAGCACCAGGACTGCACAGGCCGCCAACCCATTCCTTCGCGTCATCGCCAGACCTCCTTCGCTGTGACGGTTCCACCGCCAGGCCGGTCAGATCCGACCGCGCCCACCGGTTCACGCCGCGGCCGCAACGACGCACAACGGGGGCCGCGGCGGTCGGCGGGCAAACCGGTCAAGCCCAATAATCCATGGGAGTATAGTGACGAAATGCACCACGCAGAGACGTGACGACGTTCCCGTACCACTACCCACTCCCAGCGACATTCAACTCAGCCCATTTTACGTCTAGCGGGCCGGAATTCAAGCGGTAATGAGCACCACGACCCCTGCGAACCACCAAGAAGGCCCGGAGATCGCCTCATCCAGCGGGGGGTGCGATGGGGGCATGACCTTATCTTGAGTCCGCTCCTGGCTGATGGATACCCCTGACATCCGGACCCCTTCACACCCGCTCCGATGGCGAGGGGCGCCGCGGCGGGACTCCATAACTTCTGCGTTTCCGGGAGTGCGGGCCGTTATCGGACGCGTTTCCGGACGGTGCCGTCGGCCCGGGGCAGTGAGAGCTATCGTAGGGCGCGCGGGGTGCCGATTTACTCCGTACGGTGCGACATCCCGGTTACGCCGGAAGTCCGTCGTCCGACCTGGACTCCCGGCGCCGCCGCCGGTTGCGCACCGACGTGCAACGGAGATCAGATGGGCACAGTCAGCGACAGTCTGGAACCGGACGCCACGACCGCGGAAGCCGCGGATGGCGTCGGGTCTCCGACTCCGGAGATCGACGAGTCGAGCCGGGCCACGGGTCTGGCCGCCGCCGAGGAGGAGCTCAAGACCGTCCTGGCGGAGGACGTGCTGGAGGAGGAGCAGGAACCGACCGCGCCGGGTTGGGACGGGGAGCTGCCGGAGAACGTGTTCAAGGTCGTCGATGCACGGATCGCGATCTGGGACAAGCTGCTCGCGCTGGATGCGCACCGTCACGAGTGCCGCCGGAGTTCCACATCCGAGCAAGTTCTCAACGAGATCGCGCGGCAGACCCGGGAACTGCAGCGATTGCCGTCCGCAGAGGCCCTGACGTCTGCGCTGGAAAAGATCGCCCGGCAACTCCAATCGTCGAGCGCGGCACCGGTCTTGCGGGCCAAGGAAGAAGACGAAGACCAAGAAGAGGTTGAGGATCCGCAAGAGCAGGAGGCCGGGGACGAGGAAGACGTTGAGGAGGCGGTGCCGCCGGGTCCGCCGGCGCCGGATCCTGCGCTCACTCGCCTGCTGAACGTGGGGGTGGCTCAGCTCAAGCTTCTGCTCGCGAGAGAGCAGACGAACGCGCTGATTCCCAAGGTGGCGGCGGAGCTCTGTGCGGACGAGCCGCTGGCGATTCTGTGCCGGCAGCACAACGTGGATGCCGACACGCTTCTGGGCTGGACCTTCTACGCGCTGGGCCTCGAGCTGCGAATCGCACGCTATCGCAGGCAGGAGACCGAGTACCGTGCGTCACAGGCGGCCGCGGCGGACAAGGCGCGGCGGGAGTCCGGCGCTCTGCGGTCGATCTTCGGCGGCAAGGGTGGAAAGGAGGACGGCCCGACGCTGGACCCGAGCATTCCGCGCCTCCGGCAGGCCGCCGAACGCGAATACAAGGCGATCGAACGTCCGCTGGCGGAGGCGTTCTGGCGGCTCTACGAGGAACTGGCCTGGCTGCTGGCGTCCAAGCCGCTCGGTGACGAAGAGGGTCCGCGGGTGCGGGCGTTCCTGCGGTACGGGTTGGTCTCGGTCCACCCCGGCGTCGTGCAGCCCGCCAAATTGGAGTACGTGATCGACGACTGCACGCGCAACGTCGTGCCCTGGCGGAACGCCGTCGACGTCGTGCACGTCGTGTATCCCGACGAGTACGTGCAGGCCGTCTTCACCCGGCAGACGACGCCCAGCCCGGACGAGGACCTGGATCTCAACGGGCGAGGCACCCCCCAGTGGAAGGCGGATCGACTCTGGCGTCTCTCCGTGATCAACCGGGTGCGGGCGGAGCTGTTTCTGGCCGAGTGCGAGCGGCTCAAGGGCGAGATCGCCCGGCTGGACCGGAAGCGGGCGGAGGACGAGCAGAACCTGGAAGTACTGCGCCAGAGCACCAAACGCAGCGCCAAACGCAAGGCGGAGGCGCTGGACAAGGAACTGGTCGGCACGCGCAGCCACATCGGACGCTGGAGCAAGACCCTGGAAAAACTGCAGGGCAAAGCGCTGCCCGAGCTGCAGCAGCAGGCGGGAATCGCCGAGAGCAAGCTCCCCGTCGCCCAGCAGGTTCTCTCACCGGAGCAGATCATCCGGCGGGAGGCCCGGTTCATCCGCCGACTCGCCCGCCTGACCGCCCGGCTAAAGGAGCCGTATCCCGCCTTTGTCCTGCGCGACCGTCTTGAGCCCGAACGATCCGACCACCACCACCGCGCAACCGTTCAAGAGGCCGTGGCCCAACTGGAGAAGGCGGACCCGCGCATCTTCCACCACACCGTGGTGTCCAACAAGGACCTGGACAAGCGGTCGTCCGTCCGAACGCCGGCCACGTTCCTGATTGTGCCGGCCCGCGGCCAGATGGGCATCTCCATCAATCCGCGGCGGAACAACGATCTGGGCCGGCTGGTGCTGCCCCTGATGGGCCAACGTCAGAACATGCTGGACCGGATGCTCGTGGACATCCTGGCCGACTTCCGGTGGGACTGCTCGATGGAGGAAGCCGGAATCGACTGGATCACCGCCGACGCGCTCTGTTCAGCCTACGCGACCGTCCGCTGGAACTACCGCAACAAGGGCGAGCAGATTCAGAAGAAGGCCGGTTTTGACAAGAAGGCCAAGGACCGCCAGAACTGGCGCGTCCACTATCGCCTGTTTGTCACCAGCGCCGAAGACCGCGGGCGAAAGCTGTTCAACAAATGCCTGGACGCCTACAACTGCGTCGTTCAGTACGTGGGCATGCCCGAAGGCATGGAACCCCTCAAGCGAGAGTGACTCACACGTGCGGCCGGCGCGGAACGGCGCGGGAGCCGCTGCGTACGGGGTGCGCGGATCCCGTCCGAAGAAGCCAGGTCCAGCGTTTGTCGAGCCAGTTCCACCACATCTCCGGGTGGGCGCGGACCACCTCGTCCATGCGGGCGGCAAAGAGGCGCAGAACGGAGCCGGCCGCTTCACTCCGACAGCCGGAGGATGAAACGTCCAGCGGCTCATGACACCGTACGCGATAGACTCCGTCGGACCAGTGCCAGTCCACCATGACGATCGGCACGCGGGCCCGCATCGCCATAATGACCACGCCGACGGGGAAATACGCCCGGCGGCCCAGCACGTGAACCTCCGTGCCCTCGTCGGGCTTCCGCGGAAGGTCCGGCGTGAGATACAGCCCGCGTCCTTCGCGAAGCACGCGCAGGGCCACAAACAGCCGCTCGCTCCGCGCTCCGTCGGCCGGCGGGTAGACCATGTGGCCGTCCCCGGCGGCGCCGACCATCATGTTGACTCTGTGTTTGCGCGGGTCCGGCGAACGGCGCAGGTAGATGCTGCAGGGGAACCGGTCGGCCAGCACGCGCGGAAACAGCGGGTACCCGCACAGATGCGGCGAAATGATCAGTGCGCCGCGACCGGACGCTCGGATGGCGTCCAGGTGCCGAAGCGAATCGTCGAACCGGAAGCGATCGGCCGCACCCGACGCGTCGAACCCGGCCCGCAGCACGTGCATCAGCATGAACATCTGGTCGGCGGCGCGATCGAAGTGCAGATCCACGAGCCCGCGGCGGTAAAGCCCTGCGGCCTTCATGTTGCGGGCCAGCCGCACACGCAGGGGAAGGCACGCCTTGACCATCCCGAGCGCGACCCGGTGCACGATATCCACCTGCCGGCGATTGCACCTGCGAGCCAGGTAGGCCCCGCCCTCCAGCAGGCGCATCACGGCATCCTTGCGCAGACGGCGGGACAGGGCCATCGGACGCCGATGGCGGCGCTGCGACCGTGCATCACCATCTTCCGTGGTTTGTGTCGCCTTCACCCTCGCCGTCTCGCAGAAACGACCGCAACGACGGAACCTGATCGGAACGACCGACGATGCAAATCCACGCGAATGAGCCGACGGTACAGACAGATACGCCCGTTGGGCCCTGGAGGCTAGGGACGAGCCGACGACTTGTCAAGAATTCGCGTGTGGGTCCTTGTGCCTCATGACGGGTCGCTCGAATGATGCGCGCCAAGCGGAGTGCCGGGTCTTGCCGGCGTGTGATCCCGTGTCGGCCGCAGCCGGCCGGACCATTCCCTGTTGTTCAGGGAGTCCAGGCCGTGTCCGCAAGAGTACCGGACCAGAGCGTGTTGTCCCCGTCAAAGCCGACCACGCCATCCGGACTCACCACGTAGCCCAGGCCGCCCGCCGTCTGCCCGTCGGTGTGGCCGTCCAGCCAGAGGATGGACGCTCGGCCGCGATGGCGGGGGTCCGCGGCCGACCGCGACTGGGGCGTTACATCGAAGTTCGCCATTTCACCGCTGACGGCGTCCACCCGCGGCGGGTCCAGGTTGAAACCCTCGTTGCCGAAGCGGTCCGCATCGCGCGCGTTGTTCTCGTATTCGCGGCGATGAACGCGAGGCCAGGAGGCGGCGGTCCCCATGCAATCGCCCGCGGCCACCGTCGATCCGGGTGAACGGAGGCGGGACAGCGGCACGGGCCAGTTCTTGTACGAGTCCGGGATTGCCTCGTCACGGAGCCGCGAGTTGCCCAGAAACTGGTAGTTGTAGGCGTAGGCCCCGTTCCGCTCGTCGGTCCACGAGGGCACGGCCGGGCAGACGTAGATGGGTGAGGCGTAATTCTGACGATCTCCCTTTTCGCCGAGACGATCGAAGCTGGATCCGCAGGGCTGCGGGTCGTCAAAGGCCGGCAGGCCCACCTCCGCTCCCAGCACGGCCAGGAAAGTGGGGCGGTACTTCCGTCCGCCGCGGATCACGGCGTACGCGTTGCAGTCGTCGATTTTGGGAAGTCGGCCGGGGGGGAGCACATCGGCGTTGTTCTGGGTGTACGTGAAGAGACCCTGCCCGATGACGTGCAGGTTCGACGCACAGACGGCGGCCTTCGTCTGCTTCCGTGCGTTGCTGAGGGTCGGAATCAGGATGCTGAGGAGCAAGGCGATGATTGACACGACGACGAGCAACTCGATGAGCGTGAAGCCCAATGCAGCAGCGAGGCCGCAGGGCGGGCGGCCCGCGCCGACGCCCTGCGTTTGAGCCCCGGGCGCGGGTTGTGGCGGGCAACCGGTCATGTCGCGTCAGTCACCACCCCAGGCCGGCTGAAGGCCGGCGAAATCACGGACGTCTACGTCGGAATCGGCGTCCGTGTCGAATGCATCCAGGCAGTCGCGAGCGGTCAGCCCGCTCAGGACCGGATTCGGCGCGGCCCCGGGCCCCGCCAGGCAGTCTGCGAACAGCGGGTAGTCGTCCAGGTCCACATCTCCATCGGCGTCGCCGTCACCGACGCTCCCACCGCGAAAGATCAGGGTGTCGGGCACCCAGCCGGTGTTCGCCCCGAACTGGCATTTCCACCAGTACTCGCCCTTGGCCAGCACGCCCTGGAGTGCGTGGGCGGGCAGAAGTCCCGAGGCACCGGCCCCGGACGCGCTGCACGGCGGATAGTTCGTTCCGGGACCCACGCGCAGCGCGGCGGACATGACGGTGTGAACGGAATCGCCCGCGGCCAGCCGGTCGGAGAGCTCTGTCGTCTGCACCTGGGCCATGATCAGACCGTTGGCCACCGCCCGTTCTGTTCCGTCGGACGGGACGTTCATGATCTGCCCGTTGACCCACATGGCCGAGGAGCCGCCTCCGTCCTGGTTGATGCCGTCGGTGGCGGCCAGGTACGCCAGACAGAAGGTGCCCAGCTCCGTCATGCTCATGCCGACGCTTGCGGCGGATCGGCCGTCGACCACGATGAAGAACACGTAGTCACTGTTGTAGGCGACGGCCGTGCGAGGGTGTCGCGCGGTGGCCCCCGGATCGCTTGACGGCTGAATCACCCCGCCCTTGAGAAAGTGGAAACTGCCCCCGATGCTGGCGTAAGTCTTGGTCCAGTCGAAGCCCAGCGGCGTGCTGCAGTCGTGCTCGTAATGCGTGATCTCCTGGGAGATCCGCACTTCGGCCCCTTCGCTCACGTTGTTCAGGAGCGTCGTGGCGGCGGTCCCGTGCGCGGACAGCACGACGTGGTCAAACGGGATGACCGTTCCCCCGAGGTTCGGGCGGATCTCTCGAACCGTGCCGCGGGCGTAGGAAGGCGTGGGCAGAACCAGTGTCGGCCGCGCCATCTCCACCAGCACCTCGGCCCCCGTGGCGTCGGTGGCGGTGGTCACGTTGTACTGCGGCGTGTAGACGATCAGCTCGTTCGTGCCGCGGGTCTGATTGATGCCCTGGAAATTCTGGCTGTTCCCGGTCGTGACGTACGTCACTTTCTGCTTGCTGGCCGTGTGCGTTACGCATTCGCCGATGAACACGTCGCGATCAAGCTGCCAGGCGAAGCCGCTGCCGCCGCCCAGGTTGCCGAATCGTTTGGCGTACCAGCCGGAGTGAATCTGCCCGCCCGTGGGCACGCCGCTGGTCAGATCGAAGAAGTCGCCGTTGACGGCCACCACCACGTCGTTCCGCGGCCCCCAGGCCTGCCCCCAATACGCCAGGGCGTCGTCGTAGCGCTGCGCCATGCCGCTGACCGTCTCGCGCCCGGAGATCAGCTTCCCCTGCCCGATCGTGCTTTCGATGAAGCAGTTGGCGGCCGTGCGATCCATGCGGGCGACGTACACGTGGTTCGGGTCCGGCAGGAGGAATTCGTCGTAGTCAATGCCCGGGGCCGCCGGCTGCCAGTCGGCCGGCACGGCCGCGGTCAGCGAGAGGATTCCGAGGCAGGCGATACCAACCCGGTGCAGATCAGACCGCTTCATCCGAACGCCCTCCTTCCAGCGCGGGGAAACACCGATTCTTCCCGTCTGCGTGACGACGCGGAATCGACATCGCCCGCCGCGCATCTGCTCCATTGTAACGAATGAGCCCGACGATTGCACCGGTGGGATTTCGAAAAACGTTCCCCTCAAAGGCTCAGCGACAGACGGAGGTGCGTGGGGAGCGCTTGGAGGCGGCCACCGAGACGCAGTTTGCGCCCGCCCGTTTGCCCGCATACAACGCTTCATCGGCGGCCTTCAGCAGGTCGTCTATTGAGGCATGGTCGGGCATACGCTGGGCGACGCCGAAGGTCGCCGTGGTCATGAACTCCAGGCCGGCAAACCGGATGCGGTCGTCCTCCACGGCCTTGCGACGGCGTTCCGCCGCCGCCTGGGCCGTGCCGGCCGTCGCTTCCGGACACAGAATCAGGAACTCATCGCCTCCCATGCGGCACACGACGTCCTCGGTCCGGCCGGAATTACGCAAAACACCCGCCACGGACTTCAGGAGCAGGTCCCCGGCGGCGTGTCCGTGTGTATCGTTGATCGTCTTGAAGTGGTCCAGGTCAACGGCGATGCACGAAAGCGTCCAGCCGTGCCGATCGGAGGCCGCCCAGAGCTCGGTCAGCCGGCTGAGGGCGGCCCGGCGGTTCAACAGGCCGGTCAGGTCGTCCGTGGTGGCGACGCACTTGAGCTTGGCGTTGACCGTCATGAGGCGGCTGTTCACCAGCGCCAGCTTGGCGTTGAAGCAATGGGTTTCATGGTCCCGCTTGCGCAGGTCTTCGGTGAGCCGGATGATGCGGTCGGCGGCGCGCAGCCGGGCCCGAAGCTCGCGCTGGCTGAACGGCTTGACGAGATAGTCGTCGGCGCCGGCGTCGAACGCCTCCACGATGCAGTCCTCGCCGGTGCGGCCGGTGAGCACGATGATATAGGTGAAGTCGATCTCGGGGTGTCCGCGCACGGCGCGGCACAGCTCCACTCCGCTCATCCCCGGCATCATCCAATCGGTGATGAGCAGCGGGGCGGATTCGGACAGGAGCTTCCGCAGGCCCTCCTGGCCGTCCGAGGCGGTCAGCACCTCGTAGCCCTCCGCCACAAGATGCCCCTTCAACAGGCGAATGGAGTCGGGATCGTCGTCGACGATCATTGCTCTCGGAACGTGCGCCTGCGGCCGCCACGCGTGCTGCGCGTCGGGCGTTCGGGCCGCTTCTTCGATCAGCGCGGTCCGCCGGGCCTGGGCCTGGGCGAAGATGCCGGCCAGAGGGGGAACGTCCCGTGTCGGAATGGCAAACACGGCGCCGGCCTGCCTCCATTGCTCCCGGATGCCGTCGAAGAGCGCGGGGAAGCCGTCGGAACGCAGCCCCAGAGCGCCCGCCCTGCGCACCAGGTTCTGCAGGGCCGACTCTCCCACACACTCGGCGGTCAGTACGTTCGCCATGGCACCCGCCAGATGAAGGATGCGGGCAAGCGGTTCCGCGGCAGGCTTGTCGCCCGCGGGCCCGGTGTCGGTCTCGCCCTGCAGACGCACCGCTCGAACGATCCCGTCCGGCAGCCCCCAGTCGGCCATCATCTCGGAGGCCAGCGTGTTGTGGTCGATCTCAAAGATGTCGCGTTCGATGGAAAGGCCCTCCTCCGCGCTCATCTGGTCGATGAGCTGGAGGGCGTGCGTGTACGCTTCCGGAAACGCCGTCGCCAGAGCCAGACGTCCGATCTTGCTCAACAGACCGACCGTGAAGGCCTCGTCCGGATCGGGCGCGCGGAGATGCTGGGCCAGGGCCCGACTGCCGACCGCGCGGGCCAGCGCGTCGGACCAGAAGCCCTCGTAGTCGAAGCCCTCACATCGACCGCTCCGGTGCGTCGACACCAGAGAGAACCCCAGGGCGAGGATCTTGACCGTACGCATGCCCAGAAGGCGAACGGCCATGGAAACGGAGGATGTGGGCCGCGTCATGCCGGCCAGCGGTGAATTCACGAACTGCAGCAGACGCGCGGAGATCGCCGGGTCGGTCTCCACCACCGCCGCCATCCGCTCGATCCGTGTATCTTCGGTGCTCGCCATACGCAGAATGGCAAGGGCCACTCCGGTCGGCGTGGGCAGCGTGCTGCCTTCCCGAATCCGCTCATATGTCAGGCTGCGCTTCATAAGATCGGAAGAGCG
>CAZBFW010000054.1:0-12079 GCA_964491135.1 uncultured Phycisphaeraceae bacterium
GATCTACACCCTATCCTACACTCTTTCCCTATACGACGCTCTTCCGATCTCGCCGGCGGAGGAGGAATGGACACCGCCCCCGTCCGGGAAGACCTCGACCGCGCGGCTGCATTATAGAGGTAGCCGACGGCTGAACAAGAACGGCACGAGACGGCATTGGCTCCGTTGAGAACGGTTCAGGAGAACCGGACCAGCACGGACTTGGCATGGTCGGGATCGACGGCGAAGTCGTCGGGCAGCGGAGGCGCTCCCGTCACGGTGAACGGGCGCGGCCCGGCGGCGGCCGCAACCTGGTCCAGCAGCCAGCGTTTGGATGCCTTGCGCGAGTTCGTGCTCAGCAGCAGAACGCCGCCGGGCGCCAACAATGCCAGCGCTTCGGTCACCAGGGGACGCAGGTCTTTCTCCAGCGTAAAACTCCGCCTGGGGTGTTTGGCCCGCGCGAACGTGGGCGGGTCAAGGATGACCAGGTCGAACAGCCGGCCCTGGCGCTTGGCTCTGACGAAATACGCAAACACTTCGGAGCAGACGAAGCTGTGCGGGTCCAGGGGGAGCCCGTTGATGGCGAAGTTCTCCTTGCCCACCTCCAGTCGGGACTTGCTCAGGTCCACGCTGGTGACGCTCGCCGCTCCGCCCGCGGCCGCCGCCACGCTGAACCCGCACGTGTAGGCGAACAGGTTCAATACGCGGCGACCGTCGGCAAGCTCGCGGATGCGCCGGCGATTCTCACGCTGGTCCAGGAACAGACCGACGTTCGAGCCGGACATCGGCCGGATGCGAAACCGCAGGCCGCGTTCCTGGATCACGAATTCATCGTCTGCCGGCTGTCCGACAAGCGGCGTGAGGAGTTCGGGATCAGACGGCCGGCTTTGCGAGCCGGAGCGGTCCCTGGGCGATTCGCGCAGGTATACGGAAGATACCCCAAGTGTTCGGACGTACCAGTGACCGATGTGCCGAAGCAGGTCCGTGTTGCCCTGGAACCGGCCCTGTTGCACATCGAGAATCAGGACCGGGCCGAACGCCTCGACGACAAGGCCGGGGACGCCCTCGTGCTGCCCGGTCAGCAGCCGAAGGGCCTCCACGCCCGGGTCGAGCAGGCATGACAGGCGTGTGGCCAGGGCTGTTCGGAGGTGTTCCCCCACGTACAGTCGGCCCTGGACGGCGGCCCGGAAGGCCTCCGGCGGCGGTGACTTGACCGCCAACGAGCGGCCGGTGACAGGGTGGCGGATGCGGAGCTCCGTGCGGTGCAGGAAATACCGCCCGGACTGGCGGCGGTCCGATCGCCGGCTGTGCCGCACGTCGTTCAGTATGGGGATTCCCATCAGGAAGAGCTCTCGCCGGACATCCGCCTGGGCCGTGGGCGGAACCTCGAAACGGACCAGGGAGAGGTCGTGGCCGGTATCCTGCAGTTCGAGTTGAAGCCTGGGCCCCGGCGCCTCCTGGTCGAGGGGTTTGGACCCGGATTCGCGGGGTCGTGGCCGGCCGCCGGCCCGGTTGAGCAGGAACCGCTGTCGCGGCCGACCTCGCACGACCGCCACGTATCGGTGGGTGGTTGACGGAGCCGCCAGCGCCTGTCCGAGGGCGTTCGCGACTTCCTCGCTCTTGGCGAACAGGACGGGCCCGGAAGCGAATCGGTCCAGCCGTTCGACGGGAAACAGGCTGCCGCCGGCGACCCCCGAGCCGCCGTGCCCGGCCGCGGCCAGCAGCTCGGGCAGAAGCGCGTGCAGGTTTGTGCGGCTGCGGTCTCGCGAGGACGCCACCGCCGGCCCCGCGGGTTTATCCACGACCAGCACATGGTCATCTTCGTAGAGAAGCGGTACGAGATTGGCGGCAACACGGTTCAGGCGCATGATTTTCGGGCCGTTCGTCCGCTTCGGCCGATGGCCCCGACGCGCGGCAACCGGCGCGGCAGAGCCGCGTGGCGATGCGGAAACCACATTAAGTACCGCGCGAGGCCGGATTCTGCAATTGGGGGTGGAAAGAACCCTCCGACCGTGCGTACACTTCGGCGCGGGGCGTGGTGTGGATGAGGAATGTGCCTACTCATATCCCGGCCTCGCTGTCGACTGGCATTATGGGACCTCTTGGATAGGATACGCGAGCGATCGCGGTTTCGGAGGAAACGAGCGGGTGGCCGATGAAAGGTCGGAGGGGGACCGCCGGGAGGTCTAGCAGGCATGGACTGGGAAGCGATTCGAGACGAGTTTCCGATCACACGGAACTTCAACTTCCAGAACCATGCGGCCGTAGCGCCGTTGAGCCGTCGTGCCGGCGAGGCCATGCGGCGTTACGTCGCGCATTGCGAGCAGAACAGCTACCTGCGCGGGAACTTCTACAAGCAGGCCGATCTGGTCCGGCAGAACTGCGCCCGGCTGATCAACGCGAAGCCGGACGAAGTCACGTTCGTCAAGAACACCAGCGAGGGCCTGAGCATGGTGGCGAACGGGCTGAACTGGCGTAACGGGGACAACGTCGTCAGCACCAGCGTGGAGTTTCCGGCCAACGTGTACCCCTGGCAGGCGCTTGCAGCCCGTGGCGTGGAGCTGCGGACGGCCATGGAGGAGCAGGGTCGGATTCCGTTGGAGCGTCTGATCGACCTGATCGACAATCGGACCCGCGTGGTGACGATCTCCTCCGTGCAGTTCGCCAGCGGGTTCCGGGCGGACCTGGCGGCGCTGGGTGACTGCTGCAAGGAGAAGGGCGTCTTCCTGTGCGTGGATGCGATTCAGTCGCTGGGCGTGCTGCCGCTGGACGTGGAGGCGATGCACATTGACTTTCTGTCTGCCGACGCGCACAAGTGGCTGTGCGGGCCGGAGGGCATCGGCATCTTCTACGTCCGCAAGGAGCTGCAGGGTTTCCTGCGTCCGACGAGCATCGGCTGGGCTTCCATGAAGAACATGCTGGACTTCAGCCGCTACCAGTTCGAATTTCACGATGACGCGCGGCGGTATGACAGCGGGGCCTACAACCTGGCGGGAGTGTTCGGGTTGGGCGCTGCGGTGGACCTGCTCCTGGAGATCGGCGTGCCGAACGTGGAGAAGCGGGTCCTGTTTCTGACGGACCGGCTGGTGGTGGGGCTGCGGGACAAAGGGTATCGCGTGGTGAGCTCGCGGGAGCGGGGGGAGGCCAGTGCCATCGTTTCGTTCATCTCACCCGTGCACAACCACGACGACATCCAGCGGCATCTGGAGGGTGAGCACCGGATCGTCATCGCCACGCGGGGCGGCCGGTTGCGGTCCAGCCCGCACTTCTACAACACTCCGAGAGAGATCGACCAGCTCGTTGACGTGCTGCCCGGGCATTAGTCTGCGGCGGCAACGAGGGCCCGAACGGTGTCTTCCAGGAGTGGGGGGCCTCCGAACGTCATGCCCAGCGCCCGAAGCTTGTGCGTATCGATCTGGTGGCGCGGCCCCTTGGCACGGTCTTCGATCACGGTCGGACTGCCGGTGATATCGCGGGCGATGGACGCCACCCGCTGTTCGGATACGTACATGTCGTAGCAGTTGTACGCCTGCCCGGCGATGACGGTCGGGTCCGCGTGCAGGAGGATTTCCACGGCCCGGGCCACGTCAAGGGCATGAACCTCCTTGCCCCCGCGTGCCGTGGCGATTCGCTCTCCACGCTTGACCTGTCGAATGAGCTCGAACCATCGGCTGGCGGAGACGGGGCGAGAGAGCCCGTAGATTCCCGTCGGACGCAACGAGCAGATGGGATAGCCGTGACCGAAGCCGTAACTGTGCACGAACTTCTCGATGGCGGCCTTGTGCGCGCCGTAGTGGCTGGTGGGCCAGAGCGGGTGGGTCTCGTCCAGGGGTCGATCGTCCAGGATGATCTCGTGAACGGCGCAGGTCGCGATGAATACGAACCGGCTGACCCGCGCGCGGCGGGCCGCCTCGATCAGCCGGACCGTGCCGACCACGTTGATCTGCACGAAATCCACCGGGTCGCCTTCCGCTCCCCGGAAACCCGCCCCGGGCCGATACAGGGCGGCGTGGACGACGGCGTCCGCTCCTCGAGTCAGCGCGTCCGCGGCGTTTGGATCGTCGAGTCGCCCCGGGGTCCAATCGATGGCATCGTTGTGCAGAAAGCCGCCGCGATCCGCTTCCGGCCGAACCCAGCAGCGGCAGGAGTGTCCGCGCTCCGTCAGGTGGTTCACGATGTACCGGCCCAGAAAGCCGGTGGCTCCGGTTATGGCGATACGCATGGTGGTCCTCCGGGGTCCGATCCGGCCCAAACGCCCCAGTCCGGTGTTCGCGTTGAGCTTGAGGGCCGTTATACTGGCCACTCCTGGATACGAAATGATTGTAGAACGTGCGACGGCTCCGTGCGATCGGCGCAGCGGACATGCACAATGCCTTCCGTCGACACTCATAACTTCATTCGTACGAGAGTATTATGATCTGGCGGGACGGACAGGGACGCGAGTGGGACGTTGAGGCCACGCCGGACGGGGTGGTGCTCCGGTCCGAGCAGGAGACTCGTCAGATTCTCCGCGCCGACTGGGAGCGTGACATAGACGTTCAGCGCACACCACAGGGCATGGTCATCCGATTCTACGGACCGGACTGGGAACTGGGGTTTCTCGTGAGTCCGACTCGGGCGGCAGGTGTGCTGGAGCAGCTCCGCTTCCGGGCGGCGGAGACCGTCTTCGAAACTCCGGAGGTGCCAAGGGCGCGCGTGCCCGAAGGCCCGATGTGGCCGAAGATGACGGCGGCGCCGGTGTGGTCGGTGATTCTGGGATCGCTGGCTTTTCTTCCCTTGCTTGGATGGGTGTTCGGAGCCGTGTCACTGGTGCTGGCAATCCGCTTTCTGCGAGGTGCGAGACGAACGCGAGCCCTTTCCCACGCCCGGGGGATGGCCGGCGTAGGGATTGCCTGGACGCTGACCGGGTGGGCCGTGTCCGCACTGTGCGTCTACTGTGCGTATCGCCTGTTCGCGCTCGGATACGCGGAACCGCTGACGGAAGGGGAGTGGGGATACAGCCACGCTGCGATCGCCGCATCCGTCGTCGTCGTGCTGCTCTCGCTTTCCGTTCACGAGTGCGGACACGCGATTACGGCCTGGTGGTGCGGCGACGACTATGCGCGCTCGCTGGGCCGTGTCACGCTCAACCCCCTGGCCCACATCGACCTGTTCGGGACGATTCTGCTTCCGATCCTTCTGGTTGCCGCCGGAGCGCCGGTGTTCGGATACGCCAAGCCCGTTCCTGTGCAGCTCGGCTCGGTCCGGCGCTATCGTCGGGCGCACATACTCATCTCTTTGGCCGGTCCCGGCTCAAACCTCCTGCTGGCGGCCATCGCGGCGATGGGATACCTGCTTCTGGGTTGTTTTCTGATGCTCTGGGCGCCCGATGCGGAGGTTGCCAACTTCTCATCGCCCATTCCGCAGGTCTTCATTCACCACATGACGGGGGCGCCGATCGTGGAGGCGCTGGCAATGGTGCTGAAGACTACCATCATGATCAACCTGTTTCTGGCGATCTTCAACCTTGTGCCCATTCCGCCTCTCGACGGCTCGTGGATCCTGGAGCATTTCTTCCCGAACAGCATCGGACGCCTGATTGCGGTGATCCGGCCCTTCGGTGTCGTACTGTTCCTGGTGGCGCTGTATACGGACCTGTTCGACATAGCATTCGTGCCGGCTGTCAAGTTGCTCCTCTATCTCTATGTCCTGGTGTACGTGTGCACCGGCCTGTGAGGATGGCTGAGCCTTCGACGCCGTGCGGGCAGTGGGTCTTTTGCGATCACGCGGCAGCCTCGTTCGGTGGCGGAGCAGGATGCACAGGCAGTTCGAAGCGAGGTCGTCGGCCCACCTTTGCGGCAAGATCAACCACTTGAAGCGAGTCGTCATCTTAAACGAACGACGGCGCTGTCGGGGACCGCGCTGTCATGAGCAACGGCGGGATCGATGAGAGGATCCGTTACCTCGATCCGGTTCTCTGCATCGTTGCGCAGCCTCTCGTACGGGATGGAGACCGCGGGAACGCCCATTTTGATGTCTGCGGAGACGGGTACGGTCAGGCCGTTGATTCGGAATCGCCGTTGCGACGTGTCGTTTCGCGTGATCTCGATCCGCACCCGGCGGCCCTGGGCCTGCGCTGCAAAGCACAGCGACCGGAACGGCGACCAGGCGGCTGGGGCGACACACAGCGCGTCCAACCCGGGCTGGAACCCGAAGACGTAGCGGATCAGGACCTTCAGCAGCACGTTGGAGCTGCCGGTTTGCCAGTCATTCATGTTCTGCCCCGTCAGGTTGAGGGTGGGGTTATACACGTACGAGTTCGGCATGACGAAGGGGGAGTGGCTCAGCCCCTCGTGGCCGGGCGTGAACGGGAGAATCTTCATCAATTGCTGCCACGCGCGGCGGGGCTCGCCCATCAGGAACAGGGCGCCGACGCCGAACAGAGTGGCATGCACGTAGGTGGCCCCGTTCTCGGCCGTACCGATCGGCAGTTTGGGAATTCGCCCCACGCCCGGGGCGTCCGGGGCGAACCCGGGTTCGAATGTTTTGAGGCCGAACGGGGAGTCGAGGCGACCCAGGGCGCCAAGGATGTCAGCGCGCAGGTCCGGCTGGCGGTCCAGGAGGCCGGAGAGAACCCAGAAGGCGTTGGACGTCAGGCCGTCACGAGCCTGGCCGTCGCTGTCACAGAAACTCCCCACGTCGTACTGCCGGCGGTCGCCCCAACCGTGGACGATTCGCCGCTGCGCTCCCTGCCGGACTACCGCGTGTCGGAGGAGTCCGGTCTCCAGCTCCGATCGCACATTCCCCAGAGCCTGCAGACGCCGGGCATGCCGTCCTTCGTAGTAGCGGTTGAGGAGCGTGAGCAGCTCTGCGGCGGCCTGGTAGAGCTGCAGGCTGGCCATTACGCTTACGCCGGTGCCGAACTCCCGTGCCGGATCCTGTGTCGTGCCCAGGCCGTCGAGGGCGTCGTTCCAGTCCCCGTACAGGGCCCGGAGCAGGCCGGTCTGCGGGTCGCGGTTGCGGTCCAGGTAGTCCATGATGCGCAAGAGGTGGTCGAGCACGGTGTCCCGCTCCGCCGCCGGCACCATCCGACTGCGGTCGGTCGGGTCAATCTGGTGATACCCGAGTGTTTCCTCCAGAAGGCTCGTGTCACCGGTGAGGCACACGTAGGCGTACACGGTCGAGATGACCCACAACCCCTGGTCGATGAACTCGCGCAGGTCGGCCGACCCGGGAACGCCGTTGTGAGGCAGGGAGTACTGCCGCGGGCAACGTCCGTCAATCAGCACGTGCGCCAGGGCCTCCAGCATTTTGCGGCGTGCCCCGTCCGGCTGATCGTACATGTGTCCCTCGATAGCCTGGAACACGTCACGAATGCCGATGAGGGAGTTGGGGGAGGGCTGCATGTATCCCTTGACCTCGGCACAGACCCGCACCTGTGTCCGCAGGTACGGGAGAAAGCGGTTGAACACGTCCGCGTCCAGATTGCGGTCTGCGGCTTCGGAGACGCGCATCTCGAGATCGTGGCGGACTCGCCCGAGGCGGGCTCGCAATGAAGCCAGGGCAGCGTCCACTTGCGTGTCGCTCACCGGGCGCTCCATCTCCTGCGCGAGCAGCGCATCACTCTCGGGAAGCGACAGGACGTAATCGAATCGCGCCGCGTCGCCCGCGTCCAGGCGGAATCGGATCAGGTCCGCCGCGATGGCCACGTCGTTGAAAACGGTTGTCCGGACCTCCCGCGGAAACCGACCGAGGCGAAGGCACCGGGCTTCCGCCAGGTCGATCCGCGGGTCTCCCATGTACGCCAGGCGCGACGTACAGACCTCCGCCTCGAACCCGGAAGATGCACGACATTCGGCAACCATACCCGCTCGTCGGATCAAAGCATGGTTCGTGATCGAGCGGAAACGGCTCACATCCTCATTGACGGAGACGACGAAGGGGGGCAGCGCCGTGTTTCCGGCGGGTTGCGGCACTTCCACCTTCTTGAACCACGGGTCTTCGCTTGTTTCCGCGAACTGGTGGCGGCAGAAAGGATTCACGTAGGCGGAGGTGAAGAACTCTCCGGGCGACCCCGACGTGTTCTCCACGTGCAGCGAAAACGTGACGTGGACGTGTTCCGGACGCACCTGGGTCACGAACACCCGGACCACCGCCCGCAACTCGGCGGTGTCCGCCATGAAGTAGGCGGCATCCGGCCCCAGGATGGAGCAGCGCGTGACGTGCGGCTCGCTTCGGCCGATGTACGGGACCGGGAGGAGGGAGATCGGCGTGTAGGCGCCGTCCGCCGTGTCGCGTACGCCGACAAAAAACGCGACGGACGGCTCCTGTCCCGCATGAAAAGGCAGCAGAACGAAGTACGCACCGTTGTTAGCGTGCATTCGCCCGGAGGCGTACACCCAGAAGTTGAAGCCGTGCCGACCGTAGGGGTACCGGCTGTCTCCGAGGGCGCGCGGACGGCAGAGCACGCGGCCGTCCTCGAGGAAGCAGGCGTTGCCCGGCAAAAGCGGCGCTGGGGCCGAGTGGGTCTCGTGCGACGCACGGGCTACCTGCTTCCGCAGCGCCGAAATATCCGAATGGAGGTCACCGTTTGGGCCACTCACTGCAGAACCCCCCGCCATGACTGATGCGTGCCCGTGCGTCACGCTGCGTTCAAGAGTAGCCTCACCGCATGGTCTTGGCCAAGAGGGAAGAGAACGCTGGTTACCTGGAAGTTCAGCTTGGTGGATGCGTAACTATCTGTGGCCCAATAGGGTATGGATGTAAAGAAACTTTATTAGGAAAGTTAATTTTTTGCATTGAGTTCGTTAGGCTTCTTAATTAAGATATACCTCATGTCAGCACCAGTCACTGGAAAACCGCAGCTCAACCGTGTGGTGAATCGAACGCTCATCCTCGACCGAATTCGGCGTGAAGGCGAGATCTCGCGTGCCGACCTTGCGAAGACGACGGCCATCCGTCCGCCCACGGTGTCGTCGGTGATTCGGGACCTGATAGCGGAGGGGTTGGTCGAAGAGCGGGGCAACGGAGAATCGAAGGGCGGGCGGGCGCCTCGGATGGTCGCCCTGGTGCGCAAGCAGCCGCGGGCGATCGGCTTTGAGGTGACGGAGACGACGATCCGGGCCGGCGTTTGCGATTTGCACGGTGAGCTGGTGGCCAGGGCGAGATCAGCCTTTGCTCCTGCTTCACCGGAGCAGACGGTGGAGCGCCTGTTCGAGATGGGGGAGGCGCTGCTGGGCTCGGCGGGTCTCCAATGGGCGAACCTGTACGGCGTCGGGGTCGGCGTGCAGGGGCACATGGACATGGCCAACGGCATCGTGCGGTGGAGCCACCCGTTTGGCTGGCGTGATGTTCCGCTTCGGCGGATGTGCGAATCGCGGTGGGGCACGTGTACCGATGTGATGAACGACTGCGCGGCGGGCAGCATGGCGGCGCACTTCCTTGAGGTGGGCCGAGAGGTCCGCAACCTGGTCTACCTGTGCGTGCGGTTTGCGGATGCATCGCACGGGGTGGTCGGGCTGGGCAGCGGCATCATCGTGAACGGCGAGCCCTACCACGGCGAGTTCGGCGCAGCGGGGGAGATCACGTCGCCGGTGGCTCACCCGTTGACGTATGCCGTGGATGAGGCGGGTCGACCGTATGCGGACCCGACGGCTCTGGCGGAGGCCGTCGGGGCGGGGGCGCGCTCGGCGTTGCGAGCCATGGACCGGCTGAGTGAGGAGATGGCTTCGCTGGTGGTTCACGCGGTGAATCTGTTGGAGCCGGGCATTCTGGTGATTGGAGCGGACATTGCCGAGCTGGAGCGCGCGATGCTTTCGCGTGTCAAGGCCGTTCTGCGCGATCACAGCCTGCGGTACGAGGCGGGGCAGACACGGGTCATTGCTTCGCCTCTGGGTGAGTTCGGAATCGTGCGTGGCGCAGTCGTACCCACGCTGCAGCGGATATTCAGCCTGCCTCGGTGGACCTGAGACGGGCCGGACGGGCGTGTTCCAGAGTTTGTGAAGGAGCGTACCGATGACGGGAAAGAGCATGGGGCGAGGAGCATTCGTGGCCGCGTTGGCGGTGGGCATGTTGGCGTTGTCCCCCATCGGGATGGCGGATCTGGTCTTGTACGATTTCGAGTCCGGGGCGCAGGGCTGGGGAGCGTTCGGACCGCTCACAACGGACAGCGGCACGGCCGCGGTGGGTCTGCTGGGGCAGGGGCGGTTTCACGTGGCGGACTTCGATCTGAGCGGTTGGGGAATCGTCAGCGTGTCCCCGCCGGTTGACCTCTCGTCCTTCGAGGGCCTGCGGGTCGCGGCCCGGCTGGTGGACGTCCCGGGCTACACGCCGTTCTCCGGAACGCCGGAGCTGCAGATGCAACTGGCGATCGGTTATGCGACCTGGTCGGCGCCGGTGCTGCTGAGCGATGCATACCAGTTGTTCAGCGTGCCGTTCGATGAGTTGACGCCGGACGGCGAATTCGCGACGGCGCCCATCACGCCCGCCGAGCTGGCCGACCCGGGCTTGCAGATCAAGCTGGTGATGCTCAAGGGTGCCAACGCCGGCGTGGCGGAGTTGAACTTTGACCAGGTGACCGGTCTGGGGCCGGATGGGACCACCCAGGTGCTGCCGGGCACCGTCCTGTACGACTTCAACACCAACGGTGAGGTGAACGAGTGCTACCCGGATGACTGGACGTTTTTCGGTTATCCGCAGACGGACTTCGGGCTGTATCGGGGAGCGGAGGACGGAACGGGCGCGTTCCAGGCCGCCGACTGGACCGGCTGCGACCTGCAGCAGCTGCCGCAGTGCGTGTGGGTCGGCTCGGGCGTCGGGCTCGGGTTGTTCAGTCACTCGCATTGCCAGCCGGGTGGGATCGATGACGTGAATCTCGACCTGAGTCTGGGGACGGGCCTGTCCATTCGTGTGAAGGTGGACCTTAACGTGAGCTTCGGCGGCACGGAGGGGGCGCGCGTGCAGCTTCAGATGGAGGACGACGACGGTACGGTGGCGGTGCTGTCCCGGGTGGTTCCCGGACACCCGACGGTGAACCGGGCGATTCCCGTGCCCGCAGACTGGGCGACCATCACGATTCCCTTTGCGGCGCTGGACTCGGCGTTCGACAACGATGATTCGGTGGCCGGTGCCGTCCCGGGTTTGAACCTCAGCCACATAACGCGAATGCGGCTGATGTGGCGGCGGTACGAGGCGGACGGCGTGAACGTGTTCGAGTTCGACGAGATCACGCTGGTGGACGATGCGTTCGCGCCCTGGGCGGATCGAGACCTGAGCGGCACGGTGGACCTTGCGGATTTCGCAGCGTTCCAGGGGTGTTTCGACAGCCCGGAACCGCCGGCGGAGTGCGCGCCGTTTGATGCGGACCGCGACGGCGACGTGGACCTGGCCGACTTGCCGGTGTTCACGGATTGCATGCAGGGGCCCGACGTATCGGAGGGTTATTACCCCTGGTGTTATTGAGCATGGAATGGTACGGGCGCCAGCGCGGCGTCCGCTCTCTCTGCACTCTCTCGATGGAGGATGGAATGATGAAAGCGGCATTGGTGGCAGCAACCGCGGCGGTCTTGCTCTTCGCCTCGGCTGGTTCGGCAGGAGTTTTGTACGATTTCGAGTCGGGCCCACAGGGATGGGGCTCGTATGGCACGCCGACCACGGACAGCGGTGGGATTCCGGAGGGGTCGGTGGGGCAGGGTCGGTTCCATTCGGCGGATTTCGGTCTGGGCGGCTGGGGAATCATTGACGTTTCGCCGGCAGGCGTCGATCTGTCGGCCTACACGGGCCTGAGCGTGGACGCTCGCTGGCGGGACATTCCGGGATACACGCCCATCACCGGCGTGGCCGAGCTGGACATCGGCATCGAAGTTGCGGGCATAGAGTACTACGCGCCGGCCGTGACGCTGACGAGTGAGTACCAGACGCTCAGCATCGACTTTGCCGCCGTCGCGCCGGGCGTGGACCTGAGCAGTTCCATCATCAAGCTGCGGATCCTGAGCGGGCCGACCGGCGGCACGGGCGTCGGTGAGCTTGACTACGATCAGATCACCGGCATCCCCGAGCCCGCTTCGATTGTGCTGATGAGTCTGGGGCTGTTGATCGCGGCTCGCCGTCGCTGAGAGGCGGG
>CAZBFW010000055.1:0-12066 GCA_964491135.1 uncultured Phycisphaeraceae bacterium
CCGCCCTCGTGCAGATGGTCCCGCGCAGTTTCCAGCGCCGCCCGCCAGTCCGGGATCATGCTGAGGCTGTAGGCGAACAGGACCGCGTCAAACGGTTCATCCAGCCGCAAGCGCGTGGCATCACCTTCCCTGAGCTCGACGTGGCTCCATTTCTGTGCGGCCACCCGCCGCCGGGCCCGGACCAGCATATGCGGTGAAAAGTCGACCCCCACCAGCCGGCCACGGGCGGGGTCCAGATGTTCCAGAATGTGATGAAAGTTCAGCCCCGTGCCGCATCCGACCTCCAGCACGCGGCTGTCCGGCCTCAGCCGAAGCTCTTCCACCGCCTGCCGCCGGCCATGCAGCACGACCCACCGCGTCGCGTCGTACACGCACGCGTGAAACCGATAGAACCTCTTCACGGCTGCGTCGGACACGTGAACGGCCTCGCGAGATCCCCGCGCGCACAACGGGCACGTGTGGGACCGGCCTCTGGTGTGGGACC
Organism: uncultured Phycisphaeraceae bacterium; assembly: GCA_964491135.1. Lineage (GTDB taxonomy): Bacteria > Planctomycetota > Phycisphaerae > UBA1845 > UBA1845 > JAFGJQ01. The sequence goes on from CAZBFW010000055.1 coordinate 485, forward strand.
GTCCTCCCGACATGTCGGGACCGGGATCCAGCCGGTCTCCTTCGGGCAAGCACACGGTATCGGCGATCCTCGCGATTGGCCAGCACCCGCATGCCCCCCCGGGTGTCGGCAGCCGGCGAAGCCGATCGTGGCTGCCTCACCGCTCCTCCAGCGTCACCCGGTTCTGCTTCTGATTGCGGCCCTGGCGGAAGGTCAGGTCGTAGGCCAGGTCGCGCTTCTGGCCGGGCTCGATAGTCGAGGCAAACTGCGGGCTCTGGTAGTCATATAGGGTCGGCGCGAGTCCGCTGCAAAACAGCACGTCACCCGCGAACTGCCGGCGAATCTCCACGTCCACGGGCTTGTTGCGGTAGTTCCGGATGCGCTCCACCCAAGACTGGTGGTCATCCCAGCCGGCCACCGTGTCATTGATCTCGATCTGGTGGCCCTGCTGGGGGCTGTAGTACACGTCGAAGCCTTGGCGATGGAACCAGAAATTGTCGCGCCGGCTTCCCAGCTTCACCCACTCGTGGATCACCTCCGGATCCACGCCCAGGTTCAGCTCGATCTCCTGCCCGATGGGCACGTAGCGGATGCCCTGCTGCACGAGCATGGACAGGCCGTCGCGGCCATTCTCACGGTAGAGGCGGACAATGCCGTCCGGCAGCGGCGTGGTCCCCAGGTCCGACTCGCGATCATTGCGAAGCAGGAACATGCGCACCATCTGCGGCCCGTACTCCTGAGGCCGGAAGCGATACTGGATGCGGAACGGAACCTGGAGCCCCTGGAACAGCCGCATTCGCTTCGACCAGGTGTTGCGGATCGTCTCCGTGCCCTCCACCGTGAACAGGAAGTACTCGGAGAGCCCCTGCTTGACGATCTCCTTGGGCGCGGCGGCCGACTCGGCGAGGGCCATCCCCGCCTTGAGATCCATGGACAGGTCCCTTCTCGCTTCGTCCTCCATCTTGGACACGGGCCGGCGCCCCCGCTCGTACTCCAGCCGGTCCACTTCGGCGATCAGGCCCCGCTGGGCCAGCTCGCGCACCTTCTCCACCAGGTTGATGGTGCCCACCACCATCCGCACCTGGGCGTTCTCGTAGTCCTCGCCGGACTGATTCGTGATGCGCACGAACCCCTCGAAGCGCATGCGCTCCTCCTGCGGGTCGCTCGTGCAGACGTAATCCGCGGCCCACGAGATGCCGCTGGTGAAATACGTCACCTCCACCTGGGCGTCCCCGTCCAGCTCGCTCCGCACGTTCCAGTACAGCATCTGCGGCTTGTCGTGCGGGAAGGTGGTGTCCAGGACCTCCAACTGGTCCGCACTCGTCTTGAACCGCAGCTCCACGCTGGATGGGTCAATCAGCGTGTTCGCCCAGGAGAACTGCAGAGGGTTCATCCCTTTCTTGAAGGTGACCGTGCGCGTCTCGCGCACCAGGGTCAGGTCCTCGCTGTTGTAGATCGTGAGCTGCACGCCGTCGCGTGGCGGAATCGTGGACAGGTCGATGTTACTCGAGGCCGCCGCCACGGAAACGAAACCGGTCGAAATCAGTACGATGGTCAACATTCGCTTCATTGCTACGCACTCCCAGATCACGGGACCGCCGTCCCGATTCTCACCATTCATTCCGAATCCGCACGTGCAGCGTGTGGGTGGTCTTTACCGCCTGGTCATCGGAGCCCCGGGGCGGCAACTCCACGTGAAACAGCACGCGATCCACCGTGGTTTTCTCCACGTCCATCTGGGCTTTGCCCAGGGTGCCCTGGTCGCCGAGTTCCCATTCGACATCCCGGTCGCTGTTGATCCCGATCTCACTCCGGAGGGCCCGCAGAGACTCGGCCAGGTCCAGAACCGCCGGCTGATCCTTGAAGTTCTCGATCTCGTACTTGACGATCACGTCGTAGTCGTAGAGGTTGCCCAGCACCCGTTTCTGCTCGCGCCGATCGATGGTCCGTTTGACCACGATGTCCTTGGCCACGCCCAGAAACAGGTCCACTTCGTCATCGCGCGGCGTGAAGCGGGCCCAGTCCTCTCCCAAAAACGCGCTCATTCCCTTGCCGTCATCCTGGAAGATGCGGGCCTTGCCGAACATCAGCGGAAACGCACCCAACCCGTGGGCCGCATCGTTTTTCAGGCGATAGCTCATGGGCACGCGAAGCTGCCGCTTTCCCTCGTCCAGGTAGCCGTGCGCCGCCAGGTCCGCGAGGTACACTTTCTGCACCGGCACGTCCGTGAAGCGGGCGGACAGGAGCTTCTTCGTCTCGTTGATGCCGATCGGCCGCTCGAAACGCTCGCCGAACCCCGCCCACATGCCGGCCGTGCCGAACTCCTCGTTCGACTGGTTGTGGAGCTGGACGTACTGCCAGAGGGTGAGCTGCTTTTCGTCGGGCGAGGCCGTCGCCTGGTACGCGTACGACTTGTCCAGTTGACCGATCAGGTAGCTGATCCGGATGCGGGCCGAGCCCGCCTTCGGCGACGCCACCTGCCAGGTCAGGGCGTTCTCACCCGGCGGGTACGAGACGGACAGCACCTTCACGGCATCCGGGTCCGACAGGCAGCGAAGCTGGATGCTCTCCCGATCGATGCTCGTGTTGGCCCAGGCGAACACCACGTCGTTCACCCCCTGGGTCAGCGGCACGATCCGCTCCTCTTCCACCAGGGTGACCTGCGGGTTGTCCAGCTGGATCTCCACGCGCTCTCGCGGGGGCAGCGTGATCAGCTTGATTCCCGCGGACGCGGCCGGGACCAGCCCCAGCCCCATCAGGATGCCTACTGTTACGTTCCATGCGATTGACCGGCTCATCGACCCATCTCCGTATGCAGAGGCCCGTTCCGGGACTCGTGGGCCCAACCCGCGGCCCGGCCGCACGGCCTGACTGTTCATTAGTCGATGGATCCACGGAAACGGTTCCCGGCAGCGGGAAGGAATTTCAGAAGGTCCGGGAACCAGGTTCAGGCCGCATGGACGGCCGGTTCCTCGGCGGCGGGTTGAGCCGCGTGCCCAGCCGCCAGCCAGGACAGCCAGGCGGCAGGGTAGGTCGGCATGGAGACCAGGCGCCATTCCTCTGAGGCAAAGTGCTTGTGGACGGAGTTCACATCGCCGGGCAGCAGAATGACGCCTCGCCGCTCCTTCAGGAGCCCGGCCGTCATGAGCGACGTAAGAATCTCCACCTGGCCCAGGAGAGACTCGACATGCGCGAGATTCACGACCATCGGGGTCGCGCCGGGCGACCGGATGACGGTATCCGGGCGGGTCAGGAGCTCCATGTGCGACGAGCGCACCTCAAAGTACGTGCGGATGGGGTCACATTCACGATGCGCGTGGCTGAAGTACAGCAGCCGTGCCAACGGCTTTCGACGGTGGAAACAGGGGCACTGCGTGGCCGTCGGGAACAGGTAGACCATCTCCGTCGTGAGCTCTGCCATGATGCGGCGGGCCTCGGTGATCAGTTGGCTCACGGGGAATTCGACGTGTCGCAGGGCCGCCTCGAACTCGTCCGGCATCGGGCCGAGGACACTCAACGGCACATCACCCGGGAACAGAGCGTGTGCCAGCTGATGCGCCGCCTGCACGACAAGCGAGAGGACTCGAGAGCACACCGTGAGTGCCTGGCGATCCACCGCCGACTCATGAAGCGAGACCACCACGTCCGCAAAGATCTCCGGCAATCCGAACTTCTGAAACACCCAGCGGGCGATCTCGCCGCCGTGGACCCCGATCAGGCTCCGTTCCCAGGCGTTGCCGGGCCGCGCTCCCGTGGTCACGGCGTCCGCCAGACGGTTGTAGAGCGGACGGAAGTGATGGGCCAGCACGTGGTACCCCACGCCGTGCAGCAGACCCGCAGCCGCCGCTTCCGATGGATTGCCCAAGTCCAGTCGCCGAGCCAGAAGCTCCGCGAACCGGGCCGTCGCCACGCTATGCACCCAGAACTGGCCCGGGTGCCAGCCTTGCGCGCAGCCTTCCTTCACCGGAAGAACGGATTCGGCGATCACATAGAAACCCTTGGGCCCGACCTGTCGGGCGGCCTGGCCCGGATCAGTCACCGCGGTGGGAGTTGCGGAACTCGTCCGATGGCAGGCCTCGCTCAACAAGGCCAGCAGGAGCATGGGATCCCGCATCGCGATTTCCCGGATATGGTCTTCGGCGCGTTCCTTGGTGCAGGTGGTGGTGATGGCCTCCATCACCGTGAATTCGTACGCTTTGAGCTGTTCGACGCCGTCCAGGGCTTCCGCAACTTTCGCCGCGGTGAGGTGGCCGACTCCCGGCGCCTTCGTCGGGCTCTTCAGATTCTCGTCCGCGTCGGCCGGCGGACTCTCGGTGACCGGATGCTCCAGGAGCGTACGCAGAGCGTTGAGGAGCTTCTCGACAACGGATCCGTCACGAACAATCCACTCCACCGCCCCCGCCTTCAGACCGTCTGTCACGTCCTCCTGGTGCCTCGGTTCTCCATAGAGAACGACAGGGATGCTGCGTGTACGCGGGTGCAGCTTCAGCGATGTCAGGGCGTTCATCTCCCCGGTCTGCCAGAGCGCGGTCTCCAGGAGCACGACGTCCACTCGCTCCGCCTGCGCAATGCGGACCGCCTCCCCGCCGTTGCCCGCTTCACGGACGCGGAATCCCTCATGCTCCAGGAGGTGTGCCAGGAGCTTCCGTTCGCAATCGCGCGGATTCGCTAAGAGTATGGTCGGCTGCTCCATGCCCCCAATGCCCTCATTCACGCGGCACGGCCCACTCGGACCGACACCCGCCCTTGCTGCCACCCCGGCCTCATAGCCCCATGAATAGGCCGAGACTGGCCTCCCCGGAACCCGCCGAATCCAAGCGTACGATACGCCGGCGTCCCAGGAACAGCGGTTTACCGCCAAACGGAGAGAATGCCGAGGTCCGCGTAAGCCGGGCGCACCCGCCCGTTGCCGTCCGAGAATGCCTCCGCCCAACCTCCGTTGTCCGGCGCCAGGTCACTCGCAGCCCCGGCCCAGGGTCCGGTGTAATGGCTCCGCCGGTCCGAGGGCGGATGGCGCCCGTTCGCGGACCTCAGGAGGAACCGATGTCACGCTTCTCGTACTCATCCCGCCTTGTCGGATCTGCTCTGGTTCTCGGCCTTTCCGTGCAGATCGCCCCGGCCTCTGACACGGACCCGCCGCCCGGACCGCACCCGTTGGCCCTCGAAGCTCACCGCGACACGCCCACCAACCCGGCCCTGATCCACGGCTCGCCCGGGCGCAGCTTGCGGGTGCGCGCCTCCGCGGCCAAGCCCTGCGCAACGGTCTTCGGCTACCTCCCCTACTGGAGCGAAGATACCTATCTGCGCTATGACCTGCTCACCCACCTGGCATGCTTTTCCGTGGAAGTCAACGAGGACGGGACGCTGGGGAACGACCACGACTGGCCCTGGACGGCCACCATCGAGGCGGCCCACCAGCACGGCGTCAAGGTGATCCTGGTGGCCACCCTCTTCAATGCCGATGCCATCTCGGCACTCATCACGGATGCCGAGAACCGGCAACGCTTCTTCGAGAACATCCGCGACAAAATGCTCGAGGGTGATGCCGACGGGCTCAACATCGATTTCGAGAGCGGCACCGGCTGGCAGAGCAGCATCAATGACTTCATGGCCGACCTGACGGCCTACCTCCACGCGGAGATCCCCGGCTGCGAGGTCACCTTCGCCGGACCGGCCGTCAACTGGTCCGACCGCTGGGACCTGGCCGGCCTGGCCGACGCCTGCGACGGGATCTTCATCATGGGCTACGCGTTCTACGGCAGCTGGAGCACGACCACCGGCCCCAATGCCCCGCTCACCGCCACGGCCGATGGCATCAGCATCACCGACACGGTGATGAATCAATACGCGGACGTCCGCGCCACGCATCCGGAGAAGCTGATTCTGGGTGTGCCCTACTACGGCCTGCACTGGACGTGCGAGTCACAGGAGCCGCGAAGCCCGGTCGTGGAGTGGCAGAACTCACCAAGGTTCTTCGACGCCCAACCCCAGTCCGAGACCTACGGCCTGCAGTGGGACGAGACATCGCAAACCCCCTGGTACTACTGGAATGACGGAACCGACTGGCACCAGGTCTGGTTCGACAACGCCCAAAGCCTGGCCCTCAAGTACGACCTGGCCATGGAGAATGATTTCCAGGGCGTGGGAATGTGGGCCCTCGGATACGACGACGGCCGGGACGAACTCTGGAACCTGCTGGAAGACACTTTTACCGACTGTGTCGTCGACACGGACGCCGACGGCGTGCCCGACCCGGATGACCTGTGCCCGGAAACGCCCGCCGCCCAGGAAGTGGACTCCAACGGTTGCGCTGCCTCCCAGCGGGACGCAGACGGGGATAGTGTCATGGACGACGCGGACCTCTGTCCGGACACCCCGTCCGACGAGGAAGTCGACACGAATGGATGCCTCGTCATCCCCGACGACGACGGGGACGGAGTGCTCAACGAGGACGACGCCTGCCCGGACACACCGGAAGGCCAACCTGCGGATACGGACGGCTGCTCTCGATGGCAGTTGGATCAGGACGGTGACGGCGTTCCGGACGACGAGGACCAGTGCACCGACACGCCCGCCAACGTGCCGGTCGACAGCCGCGGTTGCGCGTCGGGGCAATCCGCGGATGGCGAACCTGACGACACAGCGCCCCACGGCAGCAGCAGTCGCGGCGGCATCTGCGGAATCGGAATGCTGCCCGCCGCGGTGTTCCTCCTGCTCACTATGGGCCTGTGGAGGTTCCGTCGAGGTTGACGAGATGCCCACCGGGGACGGGGTGTACGCTTCCGCGTCAGGACGACGTGAGCATTCCCCAAACGGCCGCCCCCGGGAGACCCCCGCTCCCTTCTCTGCCAGTCCCTGCCCCGCTACAATCGCGTTCATGGTCATCCCTCAGTCAATCGCGCCGTCCTGCGGGCTTCGGGCCGTCGGCGGCGCGCCGGTCCGGACCACGGAGTAAAGAAGCTGTCGGGCTTGACCCCTGCTCATCGGAGGGAATCGCATGCCTCAGATCATCAACGGATGCGGCACGTGGTACTACGGAAAGCGGAATGTCGTGAAGCGCGAGGGTGTCTGCGAGGCCTGTGGAGGATACTCGGCGCTCACCTCGTATGACACGCGGCTCTTCGTGGTCTTCATCATGATCCCGATCATTCCGCTCGGCCGCAAACGGATTATCGATGAGTGTTCCAGTTGCCGGCGTCATCGCGCGATGCGAATGAGTGACTGGGAGAGCGCCCGCCAACGCATCGCGGAAGCGTCGGAAGCCTACCGCCAGTCGCCGACCGACGCCGATCGGGCGAAAGACGCCCTGCAACTGGCCGTCGGCCACCGCGATCTCGACGCATACAACAGCCTGGCGCCTCTCATCGAGCAACACCTTGCGTTCGATGCGGACATGATCTGCCTCCTGGCCGCCTGCAGCCACCTGTTCAGCCGCACGGAAGAGGAGGAGCACTATCTGCGCAGGGCACTGGACGTGAAAGACACGGCCGACATTCGGGAGATGGTGGCGGACTGCCTGCTCCGGCAGGGACGCGCCGAGGAGGCTGCACAGTACCTGCAGCACATCGTGCATGACGGGATTCCCGACCGCGTGGACCTGCTCTATCACCTGGCCCAGGTGTTCCAGGCCAACGGTGAGCATGAGAGGGCACTGGAGGTGTTTGACCAGTGCGAGATCATCGCGCCGTCCCTCGGCCAGGACGGGACCTTCCGAAGCCTGCGCGAAGCCTCGGAAAAAAAGCGGGGCACGCACATTGCCGTGAAGCCCGCCAAGGTCGTAAAACGCATCCAGCAGTCCGCCGCGCGCCGTCGGCTGGCCAAAACCGTGCCGGTGGTTCTGGCGCTGGCCGCGCTGGCGTACGTCACCGTGGCCTGGGTCCAGGGCATGCGGCGGCAAGTCTGGCTCGCCAACGGGCTGACCCGTCCTTATACAGCCCGGCTGAACGATACGACGTATACGCTGGAGCCGATGTCCGTCGTGAGCATACGGCTGGAAGAAGGCGATATCCGGGTCGAGCTTGTCGACCCGCCGTTGCCCGTGGAGCCGGAAACCGTCCGCATCGAAACGGCGTTTCTGACCCGGCCGTTCGCAAACCGGACGTTTGTCCTCAACCCCGACGGAGCGGCAATCCTGCAGCGTACACGCGTGTACTACTCGGCTGGGAGCGGTGCCAACGCAGCGCCCGAGCCGGAGTACTCGTTCGCGGCCGGCCGGGTTCTTCACCGGTTCGACGACGTGGATTGTCCGTTTGAGGAGTTTCCGGAAACGGTTTCCGTGTCCAGCGGTTCGTGGGGGGCCAGTCGTGACGGCCTGTCCCTCGTCAAGCACGACGATGATCTGGCGGCGTTCCTCCTCCCTGCCGTCCTCATGGACCAACTGGGAAAGGACGCTTCGGCGCGCGTCGCCCAACGCGAGTTGCTGATGGATCCGGAGCAGGGGGAATTCCTGGGTCTTCTCATCAAGACAATGAACCGCGACGACCTGGTGGTCTTCCTCCGTCAAGGGCTGGACAAGCGCCCCCTGCTGATCGACTGGCACCGCACCTACCAATCCACCATGGAAGCCCTCGGCCGCCAGGAGGAGGTCGAGCAAGAGTACGACGCGATGCTGGCCCAATCGCCTGAGGATCGTGACTTGATGTATCTTGCCGGCCGAGCGGCACGGGATCCGGAGAAGTATCTCCGGCTGTGCCGGCAGGCCGTCGCCGGCGACTCGCCCTCGCCCCGTGCGTTGCAGTCACTCTGCAGTCATTTCCTGGGAGAGGGCGATTTCCCTCAGGCAGTGGAGTACGCGGAACGGGCCCAGGCGTTGCTGCCTGACGATCCTGCGGTGACCCAGTTGTGGAAGCAATCGTTGCTCGCCAACGGCGAGACCCAGCGGTCGCTGGAATCGCTGCGCGCCCTCGAAGCGGCCCCGATCCCTCAGTGCCTATGGGCATTCTCCGAGGAAGCGTACGTCCACACCATTTTGGGCCAGGAGAGCGAACGCCGCGCGGTGCTGGACCGCCTCCGGACACGTGTCCAGGATTGGAGCAGCGCCTTCATCGACGAGCAGATCCGCGAGGCGGAGGCAACGTGCCAGTACTGCCGCGGAAACGTGAGGCCGGCGGCGGAGATGCTGCAGCAATCGCAGGACCCGGAGAATCGATTCATCGCCTGCCTGATTCGAGAAGACCTGGCCGGCGCCGAGCAGGAAATGGGGCAGATGGATCCGAGCGCTCGTGCGCACCTGGTCGTCTATCTGGCTGCGGCCGGAGGCGGCCAGACGGAACTCGCGGAACGGCAGGTCGCGGCCGCCATCGAGCTGCTGGCCCAGGGAGACCATGACGAACAGGTATTCGCCAGGGCCCTGCAGGACGGATCGCAAGTCACGACGGAAGAGCTGCTCCGCCTGCAAACGTCCGTGCACGAGAAGCCGGTATTGCTCGCCGCGGTGGGCCTTCGCGACCCCGGCAAGCGTGACGCCTGTTTCGCCCTGGCGGCAAAGCTCAATTTCGATCGACGTTTCCCGCACCTTCTGCTGAAGCGCGTGCTGGAATCTCCCGCGCCTTGAATCATGGCAGCCTCAGACGAAAGAACCCGCGCGCTGCTGACGCGTCTGGAGCAGGAGGCGCAAGCGCATCCCCGGCGCCACGCGATACGCCTCGCGGCATTGGTACTGGCCGGCTACCTGTACCCCCTGGCCCTGCTGGCGGTCAGTTTCGCGGTCGTCGCCGTCCTGCTCGCGCTGGCGCCCATTGCGTGGCGATCGTCGCACGATCACATGATCCTCCTGCACGTGTTCGTCCTGATCGGATCACTGCTGGCGGCGGCGGCCATCGTGCGGGCGTTCTGGGTCGAAATGCCCCCACCGGGCGGCCATCCGCTGTCTCCTGCCGAGGCGAGACCGTTGAGAGAACTGGTCGACGAGGTCCGCTCCCTGACGGGCAGCGAGGCCGTTCACCACCTCCATCTGGACTCGCGCTTCAACGCAGCGGTGGTCCAGCAGCGGCGGTTTGCGTTCTGGGGTCGACCCACCAACTACCTGATCATCGGCGTGCCGATGCTCCTCGCCCTGACGCCCGGGCAACTGCGGACGGTGCTCCTCCACGAAACGGGGCACCTGCGCGGTCGGCATGCTCTGTTCAGCGCGTGGATTTACCGGGTCCATCTGACGTGGGAAGCCCTCATTCCGTCTCTGGCGGCGACTTCCCGCTTGCGCCGGTTCATCATCGGGTGGTTTGTCGAGAGGTACGGCGCGTACCTTTCCACGCAAACAATGCCTCTGCGCCGGCGACATGAATACGACGCCGACCGCGCCGGCGCTGCGGTGTGCGGCCCAACCGTCACGGCCCGCACGCTGATCTCCATCAGCCAGATCGCCTACCGCCTCGAGAAGGCGTTCTGGCCGACCGTGTTTCGCGAGGCGGGCCATGAGCCGCTGCCCCCGCCGGACCTCCTGGGGCGGATGGCGGCACACCTGGCCTCGCCCCCCGACCCGGAGACTCTCGAGCGCTGGCGCAGGCGCGAGCAGCAAAGCCGTTCGCCCGTCCACGAAGAGCACCCGTGCCTGCGCGATCGGCTCGCCGCGCTCGGCTGCGCGCAGATGCTGGACGCGGGGCAGGACGTGCCGCTCCACGAAAACGCAATGACGCCCAGGCCCGACGAATCCGCTCTGATTCTGCTCGGCGACGGCCGGGAGCGACTCTGGGCCATCGCCAACGCACTTTGGAAAGCCTCGATCATCGGGGCCTGGCGAGCCGAGCATGAGGCGGCCCGACAGGCGCGACAGACGTCCGCGACGCAGACCACCGACGCCGCAGGGGCCGACGATCCCGATCAGGATTGGAAGGCCATTGAGACTCAAGCACGATACGCCCCGCCGGAGCAGGCACGGGCGCTGCTTCGCAATTTCGTCTGTCGTTTTCCGAAGCAGGCAGCCGCCAACTTCACCCTCGGTCGGCTGTTGTTGGACCAGGATGATGAGGACGCGGTGCAGTTTCTGGAAACGGCCATGCGGCACGACAGCGACTACGTCGGTCCGGCGCTTCAATTGCTGCTGGACTACTACCGCGACATGGGACGCGACCCCGAGGCCGATCCGATCCAGGAACGACTGCGCGCCCATCGGGACGCACTCACCGAAGCACGCCGGGAGCGCATGACCGTCAGCCACCGTGACCGATTCCTCCCGCACGATCTCACGCCGAAATCCATTGAAACGCTGAACCGCATCCTCTATCAATACCCCCAAATTCGGGCCGCGTACCTGGTCCGCAAACAACTCCGGCTCTTCACGGACAAACCCGGGTACGCACTGGCGATCGACCGTCGCTCGCACCTGCTCGAGGACAATTCCCGGTCGGACAAGTACCTCGCAAATGCTCTCCAGGCACAAGCCCCCGTGCCCTGCGCCGTCGTCATTCTGGGGCGGGGAACCGGGCGCCTGCGGTCGCGAATCCTGGAGGCCTGTCCGACCCCGGTCTATTCCGTCGGAGACTGATTCGGCGATCGCTTTCCCCCACAACCCCGCCCCCTGGTGCCCTGTGCCGAGGTTGCTACAATCCCGCCATGATCTCCCGTCTACACAGCGCCGCGTTCTACGGCATTGAAGGTTTGCCAGT
>CAZBFW010000056.1:0-12008 GCA_964491135.1 uncultured Phycisphaeraceae bacterium
CACCCTATCCTACACTCTTTCCCTACACGACGCTCTTCCGATCTGCCCTATCTTGGCAGCGGAATCCGGGTAGACGGGAACGATGGACCAATCGTGGCACTTCAGAACGAATACGGTCTGCTGAACCTGAGTCTTCCCGCAATCTGGAGCGCCGTTGCATTGCCCGATGGCAACGAACTCCTCCTTGAATGGTGGAATCAGCTTTACGTGCTCAGCATTGGGCAGCGCAAGCTGGGACACGCCGCCGACGGCAGTGAGTACGTTCTGCGGACGCCGGAGTTTCGCGTCAGCTTCGTCCCTGCGCAAGAGTGAATGTCAGCCCCATGTGCCATCCAAGCGGCATGGCCCTCCCGGCCCGTCGGCAGCGCTGCCCGATGGAAGGTCGGTCCGACAAGTGCCGTCGTCCTTACTCACAGGCCGCATGAACGAATGACATGCTTCCACGCCGGTGCGGCTGGCGCCATCGCCGAATTGCCCGCAACAATCAGGGCTGCACGATCTCAAATGGAATAGCCGGCACCACGCCCAGCGACACGCGCCGCTTCTGCTTCGCGCCGTCCGCGCCCGGCGACCGGCCCGGCCGCTCCACAAATGCCTCCACGATCAGGTTGTCCGCCAGACCGACCACCACGTCCGCATCGGCCTTCAAGGAGATCGCAAGACCCTTGGGCACAACCGTCACATCCTCCAGAGTGATACCCGCGGGCGGATCGAGTAGCTCCAGTTGAACGTCCCGCAGCACCGGACGTCTCGGTGTTTTGACCCGTACCGTCGCGGAGCCCCCCGCCGGAACCCGCACCGGCACATCACCGGCCAGTTCCAGCGGCGGAGCCGGACGCCCACCCAGCACGGCCACCATGAGCTCCTGGGACGGTACCAGGTGCCGGTAGGCAAAGGCCTGCATCAAATCCTCCGCCGGAACCACCGGTCGAGTGAGAATCTGACCGCCGATCACCGCCCGACCCTCGATGTGAAGGACTACAGGCTGTTCGAGCGCGTCCCGCGGCGCGGTCAGGGTCATACGAATGCGATCGCGTTCGGCGGGGATACGACCTCCGCTGAGCACGAAACCCGGAGGCGCATCCTTCAACACCAGCTCGATGTCCCCCGCAAACGCGTCTTTCCTCACGGCATGGACACAAAGCAGCGCCGCGCTCCCGGCCCGCACGTTGACGCTGGAAGGCGTCACCCGAACGGCAAAATCCGGCCGGGGAGGCCCCGTGCGCAGGCGATACGCGTACTCTTCGCCTCCGTGTCGCTGCGCGTCGACCAGGCGCAGGTAATACACTCCGTCTGCCGGTAGTGGGGTCCTCAGATACGAATCCGCATGGTGCGTGAGCAGCCCCGCTTCCGGATCCTCGCAATCGTCGTTCCACGCCAGCACGCGCCCCGCGGCGTCGGTCAGTCGGAGCAGCGAATCCAGCGGAGACAGTAACCGGCGGCCCAGAACCTCCGCCACCACGTCGTCGCCCGCCCGGCCCTCGAACTGGAACAGGTCCACATCTTCCGGCCGCCCGATTCGGCCGTTGACAATCTGCGGCAGATCGATCCGCTGCGCGTTCTTAGGAGTATCGTTCGGCTCCGCCTCCTGGCATTCCGGCAACGTGTCCACCGCATACGTCACCGAGTTGGAGGCTTGGCGGCTCCCCCGCGATTTCGCCTCCCGGATGGGGAGCACGCCGGGTTCCGTGTCCAGCTGCATCTGCTTGCTGCGGAGATTCACGCCGTCGATGGATGTCACCGTCTTGACACCCGCGGGGCCGCCCAGCGGAAACACCTGGGTGATATAAGGCTGCTCGCCAACGGCAATGCGGTACACGAAATCCTCGCGACCGCGATAGATGGAATCGCGAATCTCCAGCGCGTACTCGCCATTCTCCGGAACGCGGTAGAAGAGCACGGGATCCGGGTCGAACCGGTAGTCGTCCGCGAAGGCCACCTCCACACCCTTGGCGTCGTACAGGGCGAGCGTGGCCTGGAACCAGCCGGGAACGGCGTCGGCCAGGTACGGAACCAACTGGCGGGCGTCGACCTCAAGCACAAGCTCCTGCCCCTGCCGGGCCCGGAACACGTACCGATCCACGTCGCCAGGCTTGATCTGGCCGTTCAGCAGAACGGGCAGGTCGAGGGGCGGGTCCGGCGGCAGCAGAGTGTCGACGCCGGGATCGTTGGGCTCCAACTCGCTGCGCTCCGGCAGCACCCCGACCTGGAAAACCATTGGATTGGTCAAGCCGAGGGGGGTCAGGAGCCGGAGCTCCCGCTCGCCGGGCTTCGCGTTGCCGTCGATCGCAATCTCGATCAGCACCGATTCGGCAATCTGCGCGTTGGGCTGACGCCGCTTGGCGTTGAAGATATCACTGCGGATGTGCAGCAGCTCCCTGAGGCTCTTCTTTTCCAGGTCTCGCAGCAGTGGATGATCCGGCACCTCCACCGCTTCCTGCGTGGTTGGAGTCTTTTCCGTGTCCGGCCGGGGCCGGTCCGGACCCCTCCCCCGCCCGAAAATCCCTCGCAGGCGGCGTACAAGAGCTCCTCCGCCCCCGCGCAGCTCGGCCAGACGCTCTTCCGCCACTGCTCGCAGCCGTCGCTGAAGCTCCTGACGCTGGTCCGCGTCGAGGTTCAGGACGGGCGGGTAGTGCTGAATGATCGACGCATGCGCGCCATCACCGGTGACGCAAACCTCACTGACGCCTCTTAAGAACTGACCGCCGGCGATGATCTGAACGACGGTTCCCCGCTGCCCGCCTGCGGGATACAGGTAGCCGATGTGTGGCTCTCGCTCGCTCGGCTGACCCCACGCAGAGGTCGCGCACGTGACCGTCGCCACCAACCACCATCGCAGCGATACCGTCATGTCGATGCTCCCGGGCTCACATGATCTCTCGCAGCCGGCCGGTGCTCGGTCCGCCGTCCTTCGCCGTGGGCATGACCTGCACCGTCAATCCTCGTGGGTTTGGCAGCGGGCCGTCCGGGTCGATGCCCAGCAATTCGTACATGCTGGCAATCAGATCTTCCGAGTGCACTGGCCGCTCCGCCACCTCTTCCCCCTTCGCATCCGAGGCCCCGACGACCTGCCCTCCCTTGAATCCGCCACCGGCCAACACGGCCGAAAAGCACTGCCCGTAGTGTCCTCGACCGCCGTTCCAGGGCGCCTCCCACTGGACTCGCGGCGTCCGCCCGAACTCGCCGCTCCACCAGACGATCGTGCTGTCCAGCCGCCCGCGGTCGGCCAGGTCCCGCAGCAACGTGGCCATTCCCTGGTCCATTTCCGGCAGCTTCCGGCGCATGGTCTCGAAGTGACGCTTGTGCGTGTCCCACCCCTTGTAGTTGATCGTGACGTACGGCACGCCTGCCTCGACGAGGCGGCGGGCCATCAGGCATGACTGGCCGAATGTACTCCGGCCATACTCGTCCCGCAGTTCGTCCTTCTCGTGCGACAGGTCGAACAGCTTGCCCGCCTCACCGAACATCAGGTCGTACGCGTTCTGCTCGCAGTGATCCAGCCGCGCGAAGGCCGGATTGTTCGGCATCCCCTTCCCCAGCGTGTCCAGCGCGTGCAGCAGCTCGCGCCGGCTGAGCTGGCGCTCGTCGGAGATCCCCTCCGCCATGATCCCCTCCACGACGAAGCGTTTCTGGTTCGGGTCGCCGCCCGTCGCGAACGGCTTGTACCGCTGGCCCAGAAATCCGGCTTCGGAGAAACGGCCCTGCGTCTCGGTCAGCACGACGTAGGGCGGGACCAGCCCTTGGTACCCGTGATCGTACCCCTTGAACAACGACACCACCGCCCCCACGCAGGGATAGACCAGCCGGTCCGGCCGGCGCCCGGTCTGCACGATGTACGAGGCCGTCTCGTGTGCGTTCACTCCGTGCGTCATGCTGCGAATGATGGAATACTTGTCCGCCTGCTGAGCCAGCAGGGGAAGACTCTGGCCGATGCGAATGCCGTCCACGTTGGTGGGGATCGCCTGGTTCAAGGGTCCGCAATAGTCATAGCCGGCGTCCGGCTTGGGATCGAACGTGTCCAGGTGCGACGGGCCGCCCCACATCCAGATCTGAATGACGGACTCGGCCCGCGCGGGGTTCGTGGCCGGTCGCGCCGTGGAAGCCG
The DNA here is from genome assembly GCA_964491135.1 of uncultured Phycisphaeraceae bacterium. Taxonomy (GTDB): domain Bacteria; phylum Planctomycetota; class Phycisphaerae; order UBA1845; family UBA1845; genus JAFGJQ01. Next base: position 4,106 of record CAZBFW010000056.1, read on the forward strand.
CGGCCTGTGCCCGGGCTTGCCCCGGTCGCAACAGGGCCAGCCCGGCAGCGCCCAGAAGCGACCGCTTCAGGGCTTCGCGCCGAGTGATGTTCTCGTGGGTTCGCTGGTGCGTCATCTCCGCGTGCTCGCTGGTCGCAAGTACGGATAACATTCGATCGGCTCAGTGCCGATACAAAAACTCCTTGGTGTTGATCATGGCCCAGGCCAGATCCTCGGCGGCCTGCTTTGTCCCCAAGCCGCTTGTCCGGAAGTACTCCTCGGCGGCAGCCTGCTCCTGCGGTGTCGGATATCGCGACAGGAGGCTCACGTACATCGCGCGGATCAGGTTGGCGCGGTTCCGCTTGTTCGCTTCGATCAGCCGCGCCAGCCTGGGGCTCCGATCGATCTTGTGCTGAATGTGGCTGGAGTTCAGCAGGTGGAGCCGCTGGGCGTCCGTAGGCAAGTTGTTCCGCTCCATTTCCAGGCCGGTATCCCGAGCCGGCCGGCCGAACATCTCGAGGAACGAGCTTGTGATGCTGCCGTCCGCCAGGGCGATGGTCCGCTGGCGCTCCGGGATGAACGTGAAGGGTTCCGGAATCGCGCTCGAATAGCTCTCACCAACCCCATCCAGCCGGCACAAAGCATCAATCAGCACTTCCGCGTCGAGCCGCCGCACCGGGTAGTACGCGAAGAGCGCCTCCGCGGCCGGATCGTCGCTCCGCGGAATGGATGACTGCTGGTACGTCCGCGAGTTGAGGATCAGCCGGTAGATATGCCGCAGGTCGTAGTGCGCCTTGACCAACTCCTCCTCCAGGCAGGCCAGCAGCGCGGGATTCGTCGGAGGATTGTCCGGCCGAATGTCGTCCGGCTCATGAATAATGCCGCGCCCCATCAACCACGACCACACACGGTTGACGACGTTGCGGGCGAACCAGGGGTTCTCCGGCCTGATCAGCCAGTCCGCGAAGACCTGCCGCGGATCCTCGCCCGATCGGATGCGGGCTCGAGTGCCATCGGGAAAGTCGGCCACCAGCGGGCCGCCCGGCGCCGGATCCAGTTGGACGATCTCCTCCTTCCACTCGGCCGTTGTCTTGAAAGCCACCCGCGAAAAGAACGCCTCCATGCCGCGGCGGCGATCCTCCGGCCAATTCTCCAGCCGCGTTCCCATGAATGTCAGGGCGACTGCCGACGCGATCGCCGACGGCTCCCGACCCTGGACCGCACGGTAGAAGTTCACGGGGGGCACGCGGAAGTTGCTGCCGCTGGAGGTCAGCAATTCGCGCACGAACTGATCGTACGGCCTCTTCTCCCGGATGGCGTCGCGAATCCAGCGATGATAGGCCTGGACCGCGTTGGGCCACAGGTTGATGGGGAACTCCGCCTTAACCCGCAAAAGGTCGCACCATTTCAGCGACCAGTAATCGGCGAACTCTTCGCGGGCCAGCAGAGTGTCTATCAACGCGGCTCGCTTGTCGGGGCGCCGATCTTCCAGGAAGGCATGAACCTCCGCCGGCTGGGGAAGGGTGCCGATCACGTCCAGGTAGACCCGTCGCAGGAACACCTCATCGGAGCACAGGTTTGCGGGCGGGATGCCCTTCTCCCGCAAAGCGGCCAGCACGGCCCGGTCGATGGCGTTTGCGGGTTTGAACTCGTCGCTGCTCTCGTATGGACGTACGATCTGCGGCTCCGCGCCCAGCCCGGCGCGAGCCGCCATAAGAACGACAATCGTACACCATACCCTCATCATCGGACCTGACATGAGCGTGTGCTGTACCCGTTTTCGGGGACCCATCACCCTCCAGTATAGCAGATGCGGCGCCGCGGATCGCGCCGCTTCCGGCGTCAGAGCCTCCGGAGCACGCCCCAACGTGCAAGTCCTGCCCCTTCAACGCATAACGTCGGCGGGGGAAGACTATTTCGAAGAAGAGGGGTTCGATCCGGTTCCTTTTGAGCCGCGTTGCCCCGCCGCGGCCGGGACAGGCTCCGGGGCGGGGGGAAACGTAACAACGAAGGAACAGGCACGGCGGCAGCCCGGCGCGCCGGGCCCCCACGCCACTAGGGGGCGGCCCCGGGCTGGGGCCGGCGACGACGGCTTGAGGGGGCGGGCGGGGCAGAGTTTGGGCTTTGTGCCTGCGGGGGCATGTGCTACGCTTCAGGAAAGCGGTTTGTGCCTGGGCGGACGGGGATGGGCGGCCCCGGCGCGCCGGGACCCCGGCAAGCCGGGGCACTCGGCGGAATACCAGGAACCAGTCAAGCAATGCAGCCGAGTGCGCCAGTGCGGGCGGCTGGGAAGAGCGTCAGGACGGATAGAATGCGAAGGATAGTCGGCGGGACGCGGCCGGGAACGACGGTGCCATAGGATGGCATCGCATTAAAACGGGCGGCTGTCCCTAATATTTCGCGGGCGTTGTCGGCTTCTTCGAAATGCGATGTCACGTACAGAACCGGCCGGCGGATTTCGCCATCGCGGCGGCCAGCATGGGCGCAGAGGACCCCCACAGCCCGATCGCAAATACGGTCCCCGTTTCGGTCCGCATTCGCTCACACAGTCGTATCAGGTTGGCATCAGCGGCGATCGATTCGATCACCATAGTCGTGCGGAGATGATAACCGGCCGCCCGATGAGCCGGCAAACCCGCACAGTCCGATTGCGAGGCCTTGTCACGCCCCCCGCCTACCCGGAGCCGCAGTCCCAAAGGGACGTGAGGGTGTAGCCAGGGGCGCGAGCCCCTGGTACGCTGCCGCGCACGAACGCAGCCCTGAAAGGGCGATACTGAATGAATCGAGCGTGTGAAGCGTCGGGACAACTCTTGGATCCAACCGTCAACGACTGGTGCAGCCGATGAAAGGAACAGTCACGCAACACCCCCCATTGACCGACGAGGAGTTCATCGACCAGATGGACATCGACCCCAGCGCAAGCCGGTTCGCACTGGATGTCCGACGTGCGGTCGCCGAACTCTGTGCGGTCGATCCATGCCTGATCCGCCCGAGTGACAGCACCGAGGATCTCCGGCGTGCGATTTCCAGGCGACACTGCGTTGACTGGGATTACGCAGAACTCGTGTTCATGTTGGAGGATGACTACGGACACACTCTACCTGCCAACGTGCTCCCACCACCTTTCGGAATGCGCCGGTTCTTCTTCTGGCGCCCTCCGACGTTAACACTCGGCGAATGGATCGAGAAGGCATCTCGTGTATTCAGGGTCAACGCGTGATCAGCCATTCAATCGACCGCTGGACCGAGATTCCCATCCCTGCTGAACCGCGATTCCCATCTCGGTCCTACCACAAAGGGAATCCGTTCCCTCAAACGCCCAGCCCAAGAACGCCGCCCCCCACCCCTTGTTCCTCCGGCCTACAGCCCAAGGCGGTGCTAAACGGGACATCACCGATTTTGCGATTGTTGTGAGCAGGGGGACGGAGTTCGCGGAGGAGGCGGGGTGCGCGCGTGTCGGGGTGTGTCGCCCCGATGGGGCTCAGTTCGTCTGGGGCGCGGGGTTCCAGCGGCTTACGTCCCGGCGCGCCGGGACTACATGCTTACGGCTCTTCGAGGCTGGGGGAAGGCGACGATGGAAAGCCGGTCCCACAAGGGGCCGGTCCCATGTCGCCGGGCGGGTGGAAGCGGCCAGGAGCGGGCGGGTGGAGACCGGCCAAAACCGCCCCCCGGGCTCGGACGCCCAAAGCCGGGCAAAACCCACCTTCACACGTGGGACCCGCACACGCGGGGAAGGGGGCGGCACGGCCAGCGATGCGGGGCGATGCAGCGGGGCCGGGGCGGCATCACTCGCCGTACCGCGCGATGATTTCCTCGCGCGTTTTGCCGAGGATTTCGTATTTGCGGCCGATCTTCGTGAAGGCGGCGATGGCGCGGTCGATGTGGGCGGGCTCGTGGCCGGCGGAGAGCTGGACGCGGATGCGGGCCTGGCCCTTAGGCACGACGGGGTAGTAGAAGCCGATGACGTAGATGCCCTCCGCATAGAGGTCGCGGGCGATGTCCTGGGCCAATTTCGCGTTGTAGAGCATGATGGGCACGATGGGATGGACGCCGGGCTTGATGCCGAAGCCGGCCTGCGTCATGCCCTCGCGGAAGCGGCGGGTGTTGGATTCCAGCCGGTCGCGCAACTCCGTCGTCTCGGAAAGCAGGTCCATCACCGCGATGGCCGCCGCCGCCACGACGGGCGGCAGCGTGTTGCTGAACAAATACGGGCGCGATCGCTGCCGCAGCAGCTCGATAATCTCCCTCCGCCCGCTGGTGAAGCCGCCGGACGCGCCGCCCAGCGCCTTGCCGAGCGTCGATGTGATGACGTCCACCCGGCCCATCGCGTTGCAGTGCTCGGCGGAGCCGCGCCCGGTTTTCCCGAGAAAGCCGGTGCAGTGCGAATCGTCCACCATGACCAGCGCGTCGTACTTCTCGGCCAGGTCGCAGATGCGGTCCACCTGGGCGATGGTGCCGTCCATGCTGAAGGCGCCGTCGGTGGCGACCATGCGGTAGCGGGCGTGCTGCGTTTCCTTCAGCTTTGCCTCCAGGTCGGCCATGTCGTTGTTGCCGTAAATGTAGCGGGTGGCCTTGCAGAGCCGGATGCCGTCGATGATGGAGGCGTGGTTGAGCTGGTCGGTGATGATGGCGTCGTCCTTGCCCAGCAGCGGCTCGAACAGGCCGCCGTTTGCGTCGAAGCACGCCACGTAGAGGATGGTGTCGTCCATGCCCAGGAAGCGGCTGATTTTGTCCTCCAGCTCCTTGTGTATGTCCTGCGTGCCGCAGATGAAGCGGACGCTGCTCATCCCGTACCCGCGGCGGTCCAGCGAGGCACGGGCCGCGGCGACGACCTTCGGATGAGAGGACAGGCCCAGGTAGTTGTTTGCGCAGAAGTTCAACACCTGCGCCGGCGGCCGGCCCTGCGGATACACCACGCGGATGTCCGCCGCCTGCGGCGAGACGATGACCCGCTCCTCCTTGTACAGCCCCGCCTGCCGGATGCTCTGCAGCTCTGCCTGAAGGTCCTGCTTCATTCGCCCGAACATGGCGTCACCTCCTACCGCAGCCTGCCTTGGCCGTAAGATTCGCCGGCAACGGTCCGCACGGCGCCCCCTGCAGCCTACAGCCTACAGCCTATTCACGGGTGCGTGACCCGGCCGGTGATGTCCGGATCGTGGTCCGCCGAGTCCTCTCGCACGGGCAGCGGGGCCGGCTGGTCCGGCTTCAGCACGATCTTGCACGCCCGGCCGGCGGCCAGCAGTTCCATGGCCGAGTTGACCTCCTCAAAGCGCAGGGTCCGGGTGATCAGCGGTCGGACGTCGACCACGCCGGAGGAAAGGAGCCACTGGGTCTTGTACCACGTATCAAAAATCTTCCGGCCGTTGACCGCCAGCACGGTCAGGTTCTTGAAGATCATGTTCTCGGCCACGTCCAGCTCCACCTTTTTGGAGGGGATGCCGAACAACACGACCGTTCCGCCGTTGCGGACGGCCTGGAACGCGGCGGTGATGGAGGCGGGCGCTCCGCTCATTTCGAGGATGATGTCGATGCCGAGGTTTCCGTTGGCCTCGACGAGGGCGCGGACCACGTCCTTGCCGGGCAGCTCGATCGGGTTGAAGGCGGTATCCGCGCCCATCTTGCGGGCCAGGTCCAGCCGGAACTCGTTGACGTCCGTGGCGAACACCACGGAGGCCCCCGAGGCCTTCGCGATGCCCACGCTGAAGCAGCCGATCGGCCCGCAGCCGAGGACCGCCACCGACTGGCCCGCCAGATCGTTGCTGAGCGTGGCGAACACGGCGTTGCCGAACGGTTCCTGGATGGAGGCGATTTCCGGGGAGAGCTTCGCCCGGTCGTTGGTCCAGACCACCTGTTCGGGGATGGCGAGGTAGCTGGCGAACGCCCCTTCGCGGTCCACTCCCAGAATGCGGGTGTTGGGGCACAGGTGACGTTGGCCGATGCGGCACTGGCGGCACATCCCGCAGGTCACGTGCGACTCAGCCGAGACGAAATCGCCGACCCGGGCGTGTTCCACCTTGGTGCCCACGTCGACGATGGTGCCGGCAAACTCGTGCCCGATGGTCAGCGGCGGCTTGATCCGGTGCTGCGACCATTCGTCCCACGACCAGATGTGCAGGTCGGTGCCGCAGATGCTGGCCGCCTCCACCTGGATGAGCACTTCGTCGGGTTCAATCTCCGGGATCGGAATATCTTCGATGATGAGTCCCTTTTCCGCACGCTTCTTGCGGATGGCGGGCATGGTCCGGGGCATACGGTTTCCTTTGCTGCGCTTCAATCCATCACATGCCGGTCAGTTGCGTTCCGGGGCGGGCGCCACCGGCTCCGGCAGGGGTTCCTTGACTCGGTTGAACTTCTCCGTGTCCGGCGGGAGCTGGAACGCCTTCTCCACGTCGGTCGTGTTAATGCTCTGCCTGGTCAGGTCGGGGAAGACCGCCCGCATGATCTTGGCCGGCGGGCCGCTCCGATTGGCGGGGTCCGCCTCGTACGCCACGATCTTCACGGGCAGGTGCAGGGTGCGGTCGACGAAGAATTCCAGCCGCGTGTACTGTTCGGCCAGCTTGCTGCCGGTCCGCGGGATGCAGACCAGGTGGTCCGCGTTTTCGGGCTCCTCCTCCTCCTTCGCCGCCGCGCTCAGCGTGACCTGGAAGTGCCGCAGGATTTCGTCCTTCCGCTGCCCGAAGGGGATGGGGAACGGGGTCTTCTCCAGGCTGAACAGGTCGATGGTTTCGCCTTCGCGGACAACCTCTCGCTCAATGACGGTCTGACTGGCCTCCTTGGCCTCGTAAAGCCAGCGGTCGCGGAACAGGTACCACTCCTTCTTCCGGACGACGATTCCGCCTTCGTGCATTTTCTCGAACAGGATGAAGAACGTGGGGTTCGGCTTCTCCCGGCGATAGCGGATCTCGCCGAACTTCGTAAAGTCGGACAGGCCGATCAGGTCTTCGACCGTGTACTCGACGCGGCACTTGAGGTTCTGCACGCTCTCGCCGCGGGCTTCCATCGCCTCCAGAATCGTGCGGATCCGGGCTTCGCTCTCTGGCGTGGAGACAGCCGCCGGCTCCGTCGCCGTCGGCTGGGATGCCGGTGCGATCGCGGGTTGCGAATCGGCCGGCGGGGCCACCACAGGTTCACTGGCCAGACACAGGACAATCAGCCAAACGGGCATAAGCAGCCTCCCCGGGGCGGGCACGGCATCGGTGCAGGCCAAGGTCCTCCCGCTCCTGTACGACGCGCCGTCATGCTAGGCAGTTTTGCCGGGGCGGGCAAGCGGAACGGCGGTCTGTGCCCTCTCCGTGGGCGACCGATCATGCGGAGGGTTTCTCCATCGCGGCCCGCGCCGCCCGCCGCCGCATCAGAACGCCGACGACAACCTTCAACCCGGCCAGCAACCCCAGGACAAGCTGGATGACGACAATCTCAACCGGACTGAGGTTCAACGCAGCCGAGGACCAGGCAAAAAGCCCGTATCGAAACAGACGGCCCACGAAATACGCCGACGCGAACCGGAACCGGTCGTACCGGGCCGCCACGGCCAGCACGCGGACCACGTCCACCGGAATCGGGATGAAACTGAACGCCGTGATGGTCCAGAACGGCGATACGCTGAACCAGCGGGCCGCGATGTCGTACACGTGAGTCTGGCGAACCCGCCCCACCGAACGGTATCGCAGCAGGAAGGTCAGGATGTGGTACTCGTTGAGATTAGCCATGGCGGTCGCCAGGGCACAGGTACCGGCGACGACAAGCACGCGCACCGGCACGGAATCGACCAGCCCCACGTCGTTGCTGGCCAGCAGAAAGACCATCCACGCCGTCGGCAGCGGAAAGAACAGGCAGCACAGCGACAGGTAGAACATCCCCAGCGCCAGAAGCCAGAGGCCCAGGTGTCCGTCCGATCCGGCTTCCGCCCGGCCGATCGCGGAGC
>CAZBFW010000057.1:0-11870 GCA_964491135.1 uncultured Phycisphaeraceae bacterium
CGACCCGTCATCGGACCCATTCCCATCGGTCCCGTTCGATCACCTGCCGGCATCGTTACAACCTCCTTACTCGTTCTGCGCAATCTGCTGCGCGGTCTATTTCCCTCATTTCTGAGTCCGCTCCACGGCGGAAACGTCATCCCACGTCCTGTGACTTGCCCCGGCGACCTCGTCCCCGGCCGGGGCCGCCCGGCCCACGGCGCCGTCGTCCGCAACAACCGGGCATCACAAAGGTGCTGCGCCCCAGCGAGCCATCCAGAAAGGCTTCCAGCACCGCATCCACGCTTCCACAGACATGCGAAACCACGCGAATGCCTGCCGAGGACAGCGCCGCCTCCAGTGGCCAGGAAAGGGCCCCGCAGATCAGCACGTCTGCCCCTTCCCGCCCGATCTCCTGAGCACGTTCGATCGGATCGGGCGCCGCCAGGTGAAACTCGCGGCGGCTGGCCGGCTGCCCGTCGGTCACTTCCACGACGAGCAGGTTGGCCGCCGCATCGAGAACGGGCGAGACCCGGCCCTGCCACTGAGGAATCGCAATTCTCATCGTGACCACTCGTCACAGATTGCGTGCCAGCAAACGTTTTCTGGAGAATACGTCTTTAATATATTGTATTGAAATCACTTATGAACGTAGACCTTCCAGATGATCCTGTGCGCGATTGTTGCAAAGTGCCGATTTATATGGCTGCATACCGTTGCAATTTGCAAAATTGGCGCATACGATCCTGCTGAACGAGGTGAATGATGCCCGCGATCACCGGCGGCCAGCCGCAGGACGTGATCCTGGATTCGATTAACGAAGGTGTGTTCACCGTCGATCTGGACTGGCGCATTACGGCATTCAACCAGGCGGCGGCGCGCATCACAGGAGTCTCTCGAGACGATGCCCTGGGGCGCCCCTGCTGCGAGGTGTTCCGGGCGAGCATCTGCGAGAGTGCCTGCGCCCTGCGGCGGACGCTGAGCACGGGAAAACCGGTCGTGAACGCGACGGCGCATATCGTCAGCCACGCCGGTGAGCGAATCCCCATCCGCATTTCCACCGCCCTGCTTCAGGCCCCGGATGGGTCGATCATCGGCGGAGTGGAGACGTTTCAGGACCTCAGCCAGGTGGAGCAGCTTCAGAAGGAGTTGGAGGCACGCTACACCTTCGAGGACATCGTGGGGCGCAGCCCGGCCATGATGAGCCTTTTCCAGATCCTGCCGCAGGTGGCCGAGAGCGACAGTACGGTCCTGATCGAAGGGGCCAGCGGCACGGGCAAGGAGCTGTTCGCCCGGGCGATCCACAACCTCTCGCGCCGGCGGAAGAAGCGTTTTGTGGCCATCAACTGCGCCGCGCTGCCCGATACGCTGCTGGAATCCGAGCTGTTCGGGCACAAGGCCGGGGCGTTCACGGACGCACGGCGGGACAAGCCCGGCCGGTTTGCCCTGGCCGACGGCGGGACCGTCTTTCTCGACGAGATCGGCGACATCTCACCGGCCATGCAGGCCCGGTTGCTGCGGGTGCTGCAGGAGCGGTGCGTTGAGCCGCTGGGGGCCGTCGAGTCGTTGAAGGTGAACGTCCGGGTGGTGGCGGCGACGAACAAAGACCTGGCCGAACTCGTTCGGTCGGGCGTGTTTCGCGAAGACCTGTACTATCGCGTTCGCGTCGTGCATCTGAAGCTGCCCAGCCTGCGGCAACGACGCGAAGACATCCCTCTGCTCATTGACCGGCTCGTGTCGAGATTCAACGGCGTGCAGGGCAAGGACATCGCCGGGGTGTCCAGCGGGGTGCTCGCCCGATTGATGGAACACGACTATCCCGGCAACGTCCGCGAACTGGAAAACATCATCGAGCAGGCGTTCGTGCTTTGCCGCGGGGGCCTGATTGAGTTGCATCACCTGCCCCCGGAGCTGCGTCCGACGGGCGGCCGGTCCTCGCGGGACGACGAAGGCCCCACCACGCTGGAATCGATGGAGCGGATGCTGATTGCCGAGGCCCTGCGGCGTCACGAGGGCAACCGCACGCAGGCTGCGGCCGATCTGGGCATCGATCCCAGCACGCTGTACCGTAAGCTCAAGGCCCTGGGCATCGAAGCCCCCGCGACAGATGGTCGGAGTCGGCGTCGATAGCGTTGCAAAATGCAACGGTATCCCCGGCAGAGCCGCGTCCGCCGCTCGTTTCCCGGCATGGGCGGCTTCTCCCTAACCTTCTATCGTTATTGCGATTACGGCCGATAATCACTCCGCTGGGCCGCCCTGGAACACGGTTTGCTAAGAATTATGCGGGTGGATTGGTTATCAGTGGGTGCAGTTTTGGTCTGCGCTTGAAGAAAGGATCGACTTCATGTTTCGCTATGCATGTCTGATGGGGGTGTTTGGGCTTCTGATCGGCGGCCTGCTGGCCGGTTGCACGCTTGACCCGGCCAACTGCCCCACTTGCCAGGCCCGGCTGGGCGGCGGGCAGACCACGCCGAGTTTTGCGCGGGGTGAGTTGGGGGGGACGTGCCTGATCGATGGAACCTGCGAAGAGGGGCTTGAGTGCCTCGATGACATCTGCATGCCTGATTCCGCGGCAGACACGATGCTGGTTTTTCACAACAACTCAGGCCCGATGTGCATGGCCGCGTTGAGGTGGATGGAGGAGGCGCAAGCGGAGTTCTCCTCTTTGGTCATTGAGGAACACCTGACCACCGATGCGGACGAGGCAGACCTGCTGGACCAACTGGCGGGCCAGTTCGCCGCCAGCGAGGGCGTGTCCACCAGCTTCGAGTACCTGCCCATCTTCTTCTTCAAGGGCCGGGCCTTCTCCGGATTCGACGCGGAGGTGGAGGCGGCGATGGAGGCCCTGCTCCAGCCGGAAGACGATGAGACGCCGTAGGCAGCCGTACTGAATTCCAGCAAGCACCTGCGGGTTCGCCGGGCTTGTTTCTTTGTCGGGGAACGCCGTTTCGTGGTTGGGAGACCCAAGAGCCTCACGGACGGCTGGGAAGAACCACACAGAGGTAGCGAAAAGGAGGAACCTACCATGATGCAGGCAAGAATCTACAGACTCGTGGTGCTGCCGGCGCTCGCCGCCGCCGTGCTTTGCGGCTGCAATGCGACCACTCCGCCGACCACGGAGACACCTGACGGGCAGACGGGCACGCCGTCTTCGAGCGTGCAGAAACCGCAAGCGTTCATGCAGCTCATCGAGTTCCACGATGACATCCAGGGCGTGCGAAACTGGGCGTATGAGTTGGAGCAGCGAGGGCTGAAATCGCTCATCAACGTCCGGATGGACCTTGTAACGGCGAATCCCGACGACATCCGCTGGCTGGCCGATCACGGCCACGAGATCATGGGCGGCCATTCGGGCGGCACCCTGTGGGACGTGCCCTACGAAGAGCAGCTCCAGAGCATGCAGGACGCGAAGCAGTTGATAGAGGGCGTGACGGGTCGCCCAATGCGCGTGTTCAGCAGCACCTACTTCGCCTATGACGAGAACACACTGAAAGCGGCGGATGCGGCAGGGATCGAGTTCGTCCTGGCGAGAGGGATTGGTGACGTGGAAGCCCTGATCTACGAGCCGGACGAGTACAACTGCAAGATCATCTCCGTCAGTAACGTAACCTTTGCAGACATGGGGCGCGGCAGCCTCTGTGATTACTCGCTTTATGCTCGCGGCGCCACCGGGGCGGATTTCGCCCAGATTCTGGAGGACACATTAGACAAGCATCCCAAGCGTGTCATGGTGGTGTCCCACGCCTACCTCGGCGGAATGAAGAAAGACTGGTGGGAACCATACGAAGCACTGCTTGACAGCGACGAGGTTGAGTGGGTCGCGAGTTTCGACGAGTGGGTGAAGTCGGAGTACGGCGTCAACATCGGCGTTCCGTATAGCATGGTTCCCGACAACCGTGAAGTGAAGTATGAGACGCCAACTCCGGCGGTTCCGCTGGAGGAACTGGAAGACGTGGACGACATGTACAATCCCTGCGTGATACCCTAGCGGTCGTTGCCTGTTTGTCTGCCTTGCACATCCCTGGCCGCCAGGCACTCGAGGTGCGAGTGAGGAGGAATCATGCGCGTTGTCGTGACATCCCAGGGGCCGGACCTGGATTCCGCGATGGACCCCCGGTTCGGACGGGCTGCGTACCTGATCGTGGTGGACACGGAGACGGGCGAGCACTCGGCCGTGGACAACAGCATCAACCTGAACGCGGCCCAGGGCGCGGGGATCCAGGCGGGGCGAAAGGTCGTCGAGCTGGGTGTCCAGGCGCTGATCACCGGAAACGTGGGTCCCAAGGCCTTCGCGACCCTGGCGGCAGGTAAAATCCAGGTCTACACCGGAGGGGCCGGCACGGTGCGACAGGCCGTCGAGGACTTCAAGGGGGGGCGGCTGCCGCCGGTCGCCGCGGCAAATGTGGAAGGGCACTGGTCCTGACGACGCGGAACCCGTCGAGACAGCGGCTCAGACAGGTGGAGAAAACGACAGGAGTTCATATGAAGATTGCCATACCGGTCGCGGGGGGGCAGCTCTGCATGCACTTCGGGCATTGCGAGCAGTTTGCCGTTCTTGAGGTGGACCCGGCCGCGCAGACCGTTCTGAACAGCGAGTACCTGGTCCCGCCCGCGCACGAGCCGGGCGTGCTGCCCCGATGGTTGCACAGCCGGGGAGTGAACGTGATCATCGCGGGGGGGATGGGTCAGCGAGCCATGCAGCTTTTCGCGCAGAACGGCGTCAGGGTCGTCGTCGGTGCGTCGGGAGGGACCCCGGACGAGATCGCCAGCGCCTATCTGGCCGGAACACTGGAAGCAGGCGACAATGTCTGTGACCACTGAACGCGGGCCGGACGCCCGACTCGTTGCGCCAAACCCCGGGCACGGGCGTTGCGTGGTCTGCGGATCGGACAACCAGCGAGGCCTGAACCTCGCGTTCCGGCGGGCGGAGGACGGTTGGGTCGAAGCGACGCTGAACGGCGATGACTCCCTGCAGGGGTACGCACGCCTGATGCATGGGGGCATCATTTCGCTGCTGCTCGATGCGGCCATGACGCATTGTCTTTTCGCCCATGGCTACGTCGGCGTGACGGCAACCATGGCGATCAAGTTCCGCCACCCGGTCGCGGTGGACGCCCCCGTCCGGGTGCGGGCCCGGCTCGTTCGATCGGCGTCATCCGCCCACCAGCTCCGGGCGGAACTGTTGCAGAACGACCACGTTCGGGCGACGGCCAATGCGCTGTTCGTCCATCGGCCCGCACTGGTCAATCAGGATGACGGACCATGTCCCGAGTATCCACGCGAATAACCGTTCTGGTCGAGAACACCGCCGGCCAGAGAGACCTGATCGGCGAGCACGGTCTGGCCTTCTGGGTGGAACGCAACGGACGGCGCATTCTCTTTGACACGGGGCAGGGACCGGCCCTGGTACACAACGCCGCGGCGCTGAACGTGAACCTGTCTGCCGCCGAAATCGTGGCCCTCAGCCACGGCCACTACGATCACACGGGCGGCCTGGCGCACGCCTTGCCGCAGTTTGCACGGGCTGCGGTGTATGCCCACGCCGGCGTGTTTCGCGATCGGTTCATCCAGAGGCCCAATGGGCGGATCCAGACTGTTCGCTCTCCAATCGAGTCCGCAGAGTGGCTGCGACCGCAGGTGGGCGAGCTGGTGCTGACCAGCCAGGGGCCTGTGGATTTGGGCGGCGGCGTTTGGCTCAGCGGTGAAGTTCCACGGCGGAATCAAGTTGAAGATGTCGGCGGGGCGTTCTACCTCGACCGGGCGTGCAGCGAACCGGACACCATTCCGGACGACCAGGCGATGTTCATCGAAACAAACCAGGGTCTGGTGGTGCTGGCCGGCTGCGCTCACAGTGGGATCGTGAACACACTGGAGCACATCCAGGCCCTGACCGGAGGGGTCCACATCCACGCCGTGCTCGGCGGGATGCACCTGATGTCCGCAACGGACCGCCGATTGGAAGAAACGGTCCGCACCCTGACGGACGCAAACGTGGAGAGAATCGGCCTGGCCCATTGCACGGGGCTGCGCGCCATGGCCGCGATCTACCAGGCCCTGCCCGATCGCTGCTCTCACTGCACGGCGGGCACCCGGCTGGATTTCCCATGAAGACCCGCCCGAACCATCGCCACCGCTCGCTCAAGAACCCGTATCAGCCGGTCGGCCCCGGGCCGGGAGACGTGGGGTCATGAACCATGTTTTTGGGCCGGTGCCGTCGCGCCGTCTGGGTCGCTCGCTGGGCGTGGACCTGGTGCCCTTCAAGACCTGCACCTACGAATGCGTCTATTGCCAACTGGGCCCCACTACCGTAAAGACGGCAGAGCGGCACGAATGGTTGAACCGGGACGCCGTGCTGGAGGAAATCCGGCGGAAGCTGGAACCCAGGCCGGACTACATCACCTTCAGCGGCTCCGGCGAACCGACTCTCCATACGGGACTCGACGAGTGGATCGAGGCGATCCACTCCATCACGGACGTTCCCATTGCCGTTCTGACCAACGGCTCGCTCCTCTGGCAGCCCCAGCTCCGCCGGGAGCTTCTCCAGGCCGACCTGGTCATTCCCTCGCTGGACGCCGGTGATGCACAGACCTTCCGGCTGGTCAACCGGCCGTGCGCTGCAATCGCGTATGAGCAGATGCTCGACGGCCTGATCGCTTTTCGCGAGGAGTTTTCCGGCCGGTACTGGCTGGAGGTCCTGCTGCTGTCCGGCTACACGTCCGACGAGTCAGCCGTGGAGAAGATTGCCGCGCACGCCAGACGCATCCGACCCGACCGGATCCAATTGAACACGGCCACGCGTCCGCCGCCCGACTCCCTGGTGGAGCCGGTGCCGCACGAGCAACTGGTTCGGCTGGCCGGTCTGTTTGAGCCCGCCGCCGAGGTGATCGCGGATTTCGACCATCCCGCTCCCGATGCGGGCCTGGGCGCAAACCTTGAAGACATCCTGGCGTTATTGCGTCGGCGTCCGTGCACGCATCCGGATGTTGCGTCCGCCCTGGGCCTGCACCGCAACGAAGTGCTGAAGTGCCTTGATGCACTGACCGACCGCGGCCTGGTCACCCGAACGCCCCGCGGCCCGGACATCTATTACCGCGCGGTCCGGTCGTAGTGAAAACGGTCCGGCGGCGGTGCCTAGATTGGGGCCGGCACGAACCGATGACCCGGTTCCCCCCGAAGCCAGGAATCGTGAGGCCGTATTCTCTTCATACGCGGCCGACCCATCGGACGTCCGTGCCGTTGGCCTTGCGAAGCCGGCCGGCCAGCAGTGCCGCGTGGTGCTGGATGTGGCGGATGTTGTTGATCTGGTGATCGAGCTTGGGCAGTGAGTACCACCAGAATCCGCACTCGGCGGCATCGAGGTCCAGCCGATCCACGGCGTCGTCGACCATCTCATCGCAGAACCGCCAGTAGTCCAGGACCTGCTCTTTGGTGTACGGCTCACCGACCTGCGGCGGGCGGTGCGGCGGCCAGGGCAACGGGCCGAGGAACTGGTACTCGTTGCGGTGATGCTCCCAGGGCTGGAAAGCCTCTTCATTCGGCTGCAGGTACAGATGGGCAAAGAAGAGCGCGTGATATGCGACGCGCCAGAATGCGATGCACTCGTCGTCTTTGATCCATAGCTCCTCCGGGCACTGGTCAACGGTCTGCCTTAGCATGGCCAGCGCGGCGTGATACTGGCTTTTCAACGCTGCCTGTACGTTCATGATTCACCCTTTCTCGGTGCGGCAGCTCGCCGGCGACGTGAGGAATACCATCCGGGACCGTATCCTTCGCACCGACGGTACCGGCGTCAGGACGCACGCCATCGATAGTGTACAGGTCGGGGTCGGCACGGGCGAGTAACCACCTACCTGACATCCCACGGAGGCATTCAGAAGAACCCGGCATCCTGGAATCGAATGAGGCCGCACTTGTGGAGGCGGCGGACATGGTTGTTTCGTATGGATCTGTCGGCTCCGGACTCGCGGGCTAACGGGTCTGCACGTTGCGTGTCCTTTCTGCAGACGCGCGGTCCGGACGCCGCCGGTTTGGGGAACCGACCGACGCTGATCTCCCTGGGCTTGGCCGGGGTGCGGAGAAGGGGTAGCGTGCGATGGCCGATCGGGCGGTCGAGATCGGCCCGTCCCCGCACAGCCCCAACCCCTCGCGGCAGCAGGAGATATGCGGGCGTCGCCCGTGCGAACCGGGAGTGCCCCGCAACACGGCAGGCAGGGAAGACCACGGCACGAGAATATTGGCAGAAAAAGTGAAACCGGTTTGACACATCCCGGGTACGAATTGGAAGTTTCCTGTATGAGGAAAGAGTCACAGTCATAACGGATGAATGGACGTCACTCATGGTACTGCTCACGGGCGATAACGTGCACGAACGGGCTTCCGAGTTTCTGACCATGGTTCGCACTCGTTTTTTTCGGGCCGTCCGCTGCGATCGCTGCGATGAGCAGATCTGGTTCCACCCCTCCACCGACAGCGAAACGATGGCCCTGACCCTTGCCCAGGAAGGCTGGATTCCCGGCTACGATGTCAGCGACGGGCACCTGATCCTCTGCCCCAAGTGCCGTAACGCCACCTGAGAGCGGCGCCCCGCCGCGTCCCCACTCCCCCCCTGGTTCTTCCCCCGGCTCGTGGTATAAGCTTATTCGGACGTTACAGGACGCCGGCTCGGAGTCGAGCCCGCACGACGGAGCGCATCCGTATGGTCAACGCTGACCTGACCCGAGCCTTCGAGCGCATCGCCGATCTGATGGAGATCACCGGCGGCGACCGGTTCCGTATCAACTCGTACCGACGCGTGGCTCGGACGCTCGACGGCCTGGCCGAAGACATCGCCGACCTGGCCGCCCGCGGTGAACTCACCACGCTCCAGGGCGTGGGCAAGGGCACCGCGGAGCGCATCGAGCAATTCCTGAAGACCGGCACCATCGACGTGCTGACGGAGCTGGAGTCCCAGCTCCCGCCCGGCCTGCCCGATCTGCTTTCCATCCCCGGCATGGGTCCCAAAAAGGTGGCTGCCGTCCACCGCGAGCTGGGCGTGGGCAACCTCGACGACCTCAAGCGGGTCATCGAGTCCGGCGAGCTGGCACAACTGGCCGGCTTCGGCGAGACGAGCGTGAAGAAGATCGCCGACGGCATCGCGTTCCTGGAGACGTCGAGTGAGCGCACGCCGCTGGGCATCGCCCTTCCGGTGGCCGACCGTCTGGCCGACGAAGTGAAGAAAATCAAGGGTGTCAAACGCGTGGCCCTGGCGGGGTCGCTGCGCCGCGGCGCGGAGACCATCGGCGACGTGGACATTCTCTGCGAGGCGAAAGACGGCCCGTCTGTGATCGAGACCATCACCCAGGCCAAGGGTGTCAAGCGTGTGCTGGCCGCCGGCGAGACCAAGGGGTCGGTGACCATCGAGCTGCCCGATCGGCGGGAGCTGCAGGTGGACCTGCGGGTGGTGCCGGCGGAATCCTTCGGGGCGGCCCTGCAGTACTTCACGGGCTCCAAGCAGCACAACGTGCGCCTGCGGGAGATGGCCGTCCGGAAGAAGTGGCGGCTGAATGAGTACGGGCTGTTCGACGGCGACAAGCCCCTCGCCGGCGCAAACGAAGGCGAGATCTACGAGCGGCTGGGGCTGCCCTTCTTCCCGCCGGAGGTGCGCGAGGATCGGGGCGAGTTCGAGGACCCGTCATGCGTGGAGAGCCTGGTGAGCCTGGACGACATCCGCGGCGATCTGCACGTACACACGACGGCCAGCGACGGAACCGCCGCCATCCGGGAAATGGCCGAGGCGGCGAAGGCGCTCGGCTATGACTACCTGGCCATTACCGATCACTCCAAGAGCAGTGCGATCGCCAACGGCCTTTCCATCAAGCGGATGGAACAGCACATCGAGGACATCCGGGCGGCCGGCAAGAAGATCAAGGGCTTCACGCTGCTGGTCGGCTGCGAGGTGGACATCCTGGCCGACGGCTCTCTGGATTATCCGGATTCGATCCTGAAGGAATGCGACCTGGTGGTGGCCAGCGTGCATTCCGGGATGCAGGGCGGCAAGAGCTCACCCACCCGGCGCACGCTCGCGGCCATGGAGAGCCCCTACGTGAACATCATCGGGCACCCCACCGGCCGGCTGCTGGGCCAGCGCCGGCCGATGGAGATCGACATGGCCGCCGTGGTGAAGGCCGCTGCCGAGACGGGCACCGCCCTGGAGGTGAACGCCTCCTGGCAGCGCCTGGATCTCAAGGATGTGCACATCCGGCAGGCGATCGATGCCGGGGCCATGCTGGCCATCTGCACCGATGCGCACAGCACGGGCGGCCTGTCCACCGTGCACTACGGTGTCACCACGGCCCGCCGCGGCCGGGCCGCCAGGAGCACCATCGTCAACACCCGTCTGCTTCGAGACCTGCGCAAGTGGCTGGCGGCCAAGCGGGCATAGACCCGCCCGGCGGCCGCCGTTGGCCCCTATTGCGTTTTGGGTTTGGTGTAGTAGTCAGATGCCCATTTGATCAGCGCCTTGGCCAGACCCTCGGCCTTCGCGGCGGGGCCCATGCCGACGGTCTTGCCAGTCCGCCCGAGGGCGTTGCCGGACGCAATCACGTCGCCCGTGTCCTTGTCCACAAGCTTTACGCGCGCGATTACCTGCTCCAGGGGACCGAAGACCTGGTCCGTCATATTCGCCTTCTCGTAGTGCAGGACGGTCACGTTGAACACGGCCGTCTTGCCCTCGGCCGCCTTGGGCAGGCCCGACTTGGCCAGCTGGTCCTTGAACTTGGCGGGGAATTCGCTCAGAAACTCCGGCGGCACGTTCTTGCCGAAGTCGTTCTTGACCTCGCCAAGCTCAAAACGCTGGTACGCCTCCAGCCCTTTGCCTTCCTTGGCGGGCGCAACGGGCTTTTCCTCAAAGTAAGCCCCCTGGGGGCCCATCGCGACCTCGGCGCCCTCGCCGATCAGCCGGCTGGTGCAGCCGCTCGACGCCAGGGCGACCCCAACCAGGACCATCAGCCCCAAGGCCAGTACAGATCGATGCATGATTCGCTCCTCCCTTTTTCATGACTTGTGACGGAGGCAGGCGGCCCGCGCCTCGTCCTTGCCCCCGTCGTGCACCCCACGTGGCATGTCCAGACCCTTTTCCGCACAGTGTAGCGATGTCCGTCGGCCGGGCAACCCGCTCGAGTTGCCTCAGACGGCGGCTCACCGGCGGAAACGAGGGCCGACCGCCAAAGGCCCAGGGTGCGTCCGGCGCGTGTTGGGCCGACCCTGCCAGGCCGGTATAATCGGCGGTTCTGCGGATCGCGCGAAAGGAGACCTCCGAATGGCAAGAGCGAAGGCAGACCTGGATTGGAAGAACCTCGGGTTCGGTTACCGCCCGACGGACGCCAACATCCGCTTCACGTTTCGCGACGGAAAGTGGGACGAGGGTGTACTGGTTTCGGACGACACCATTCCACTGCACATCGGCTCCACCTGCCTGCACTACGGGCAGGAGTGCTTCGAGGGATTGAAGGCCTACGAGACCAAGTCGGGCGACGTGGTCGTCTTCCGCATCGAGGAGAACGCCCGGCGCCTGATCCGCTCGTGCGAGCGCATCATGATGCAGCCCGTGCCGGAGGAGATGTTCATCCACGCCGTGTTTCGGGTGGTTGACGCGAATCGCCGGTTCGTGCCGCCCTACGGGACGGGCGGCACGTTGTACATCCGCCCGCTGCTGCTGGGCACCACCGGCGCCATGGCCCTGCGTCCCTCCCTCGACTACCTCTTCGTGGTCTTCGTGGCGCCGGTCGGGCCGTATTTCAAGACGGGGTTCACCCCCGTGGACCTGCTTGTGGAGGAGGAACTGGACCGGGCGGCGCCTCGGGGCGTGGGCCACGTCAAGGTCGGCGGCAACTACGCGGCGGGCATGAAGGCCA
>CAZBFW010000058.1:0-11849 GCA_964491135.1 uncultured Phycisphaeraceae bacterium
GGCGGTCGCGATCTCATCCGCCGTGATATACTTTGCCTCGTAGATTTCGAGCACGCGTTCGTCCACGTCCGGCGCGTCCAGCATGCGTACAAGCTGATCCACCATCCGCAGGTCGATCTCGGTGCCCGCGGCGAGCACGGTGTTGGTCCGGCGGTCCGAGGAGAACCGCATGGGGACCTTCGTGCCCAGGCCGATCTTGCCCTCTGCCACCAGTGACTGCAGGTTGCCGACGGTCAACTGCGTGTCGATATCGCTGGTCCCTCGCCCGCCGGACTCCTCGAACAGGTCCTGCAGCTTCGAGACCACCTCTTCCGCGTCGGCGTTGACCAGCGGGAACAGGCGGATTTCGGCGAGCACGGGCGGCATGCGGTCAAAGGTGGAGATCAGGCTTTCCAGCATCTCCATGCTCCCCGCCGGGGCCATAACCATCAGCGAGTTCGTCTTCTGGTCGGCCTTGATCGTGATGTCCTGCCGCACCAGGCTGCGAACCTCTTTCCGGCCGTCGGGCAGGGTCGTCTCGAACCTGATGATGGCCGCCTGCTCGTCTCGACCCACGCCGCCGCCCGGTGCAATCAACGTCTCGTCGAGCACCTGGGCGAAATCCTCGGCAAGGGCGCGTTGCAGCCGGATGACCTTCACCATCATCTCCGGGCCGGGCTGGGTCGTATCCAGCTTGTGGATGATCTCGGTGATGTTGGCCATCTCCGACGGCGCAGCCCAGACGATCAGGGCGTTCGTCCGCGGGTCGGGCTCGACCGCCAGCACGTCCGCCCGGTCCGTGCCGCCCTGGGTGCCCGCCTGGGATTTGAAGAGCGTTTCCAGCCGCTCCGCCATGGCCTCCGCCTTGGCCGCCTTGAGCGGGAAGATCTCCACCTGCTTGGCAATCTCCGAAGGCTTGTCCAGGAGCTTGAGCAGGCCGGTGATCAGGGCATGATCCTCTCGCGCCGCCGTGCAGATCAGCGTGTTCGTCGCTTCTTCCGCCTGGATGAAGATCGGCGAGCGTTTCTCGTCCGAACCCTCGTCCCGCTTGTCGAACATCTCCTGCATCATGGGGGCCAGCCGCGCCGCCGAGGCGTTCATGAGCTGGTAAACCTCGAAGGTGGCGGACGGCGGGCCCGCCTCCACGTCCACGATGGCCAGCAGGTTCGCACAGCGCTTCAAAGCATCGCGGGTGCCGGTCACGATGAGAATGTTGTTCCGGGCGTCCGGGATGATGGTCGGCTCCGGGAAGAGGTCCGGCTCACTGGCGCTGGACTTGATGCCTTCGAACAGCTTTTCCATGGTGTCCGCCATTTTGATGGCGTCCGCGAACTTCAAGGTGAAGATCTCGGTCTTGCTGTCGACGTTCAGCGGCTCTTCCACGTCCATCTGTTCGATGAGCTGCTCGATGATGGTCAGGTTCGGTTTGGACGCACTGACGATGATGGAGTTGGACCGCGGGTCGTCGACCAGGGCGACCTCCTGGCGCGCCTCAATCAGATCGCTCTCCAGGCCTTTCTGAGGACTGTACAGACCCTGGTCAAAGAGATCCTGTATTCTCTCACCCACGTCATTGGCCACCGCGTGCTTCAGGAAGAAAACCCGGATCACGCCCTCCAGGCTTGGCTCCACGTCGATGGCCTGGATGATCCGTACCATCTCGTCGTAGTTCGCCTTGCTGGAGGCGACCAGGATGATGTTCGTTGAGGCGTCGGTCGCCACCGCAACGCGGTCCGTCGGGTCTTCCTCCTGCCCGCTCACCAGCCGCTGCTGGAGCCGTTCCTCGAACAGGTCCTTCAGCATGTCGGACACCTCAGTGGCGTCGTTGTGCTGAAGCTGGATCAGCCGGATCTCCGCGATGGGAGCCAGCGGCTGGGCCTCCAGCCGATCCACCAGGCTCTTGATCGCCTCGAAATCGTCCGGCGAAGACGCGATGACCAGTGCGTTGCTCCGCTGGTCGGCCACCACGATGGGCAGGTCCTCGGGCAGCTCGGCCTCCTGCCGGAGCTGAGCCTTGCGCTCCCAAAGCTCCTCGATCTTGGACGCCAGGTCGGCGGCCGAGGTGTTCTTGCATGTGATGATGCGGATGTGCTCGAAGAGCTTTTCCGCCGGCGTATCAAGCTGCTCCACGATCCGCAGCAGCTCGGCGTAGTTCTCCGTGGAGGCGGACACGATGAGCGAGTTCGTCCGCTCGTCGCTGGTCACAAAGACGCGCTCGCGTTCCACGGCCGACTTGCCGGCCTCCCGCGCTTCCAGCGATTCCAGCCGGGCCGTGAATAACTCGTCGATCACCGTGGCCAGCCGGCTGGCGGAACTGTGTTCGAGCGGGACGATCTGCAGCGGGAACTTGATCTCGCTGCCTTCCTGGTCCAGCTCGGCGATGATGCGGGCGGCCAGGGCCACCTGCCCGGGCCGGCCGCTCACGATCAGCGTGTTCGTCCGCAGGTCGGCACTGATGGCAATGTTGTAGACCAGCGACCCGCCGACGACGCCTTCGGGCACGCCCGCCCTGTCCGGAGAGCCTTCGACAGGGTCGGGCAGCTTCTTGCCCTCGTCGAACATCTCTTCCAGCAGGGTCTTGACCGTGTCCGCGTCGGCGTACTTGAGGTTGAATATCTGGAGACCCATCTCGGTGGCCAGGGGTACGCCGTCCAGCACTTCGATGAGGGCGCCCAGCGGCTCGATGTTCTCCTCGGCAGTCGCCACAATCAACGACTCGGATGCTTCATGCGGAATGACCTTGATGGGCTTCTGTAGGTCAACGGGGGGGAGCTCTTCGCGTGTGCCGTCAGATTTCTGCTTGAGCATCTGGAGTCGACGGATGGCCTCCGCCGCAGCTTCCTTGCCGGTGTCCAGGGCCAGCAACTCCGTCAAGGATTCGGCCATGTCGTTGGCTGTGTTGTTGACCAGGGGGAACAGCACAAGCTTGATCTGGCCAAAACCCTCCCGCGGCTCCGCGTCGATCTCGTTGATGATGGACTGGATCTTGTCTCGTTCGCTCACCGGGCCCAGGATCGTGATCTTGCCCGTATCGTCGAACGCCTGCACGTCGAACTCCGCGCCCACTTCCTCGGCCCCCACTCGCTGGCGCAACTTGTTCAGGATGTCCGACAGTTGCGTGGCCACCTCGCTCGGCTTGCGGTACTTGATCTCGAACGTCATCAGCTCGACTACGGGCAGTGGAGCCGGAACCGCGTCAATGGCATCGATGATCTTGATCGTCTGATCCATCTTCTGAGACGGCGCCGCGACCAGGATGATGTTGGCGGAAAGGGCCGTGACCGAGACCTTCTCTTCCGGTCGCTGGTCCCCCGTCTTCTTGTACAGGTCATCCAGTACTTTCTGCACACCCTCGGCAACCTCGCTGGCCTTCTTGTTCTTCAGAGTGAGGATCTGAAGGTCCCGAGCGGGTATCTCCTCGTCCATCTGCTGGATCAGGGCCTGGATGATGGCCACGTCGTCCGGGTGGCCCAGGATCAACAGTCCGGTGCCGACGGACTCGATGGTGATGTCGTTGCCCGTGAGCTGGATCTGTCCGAAGTCAATGGTGCCGCGCGGCGTCACTGGGGCGGTCGGCGTGCTGCCCAGCGACACCCGCGTCGGCGGGGCCGGTTCCTCCTTGGAAGGGGGCGGCGTCTCGGCGGGCGGGCGCGTCCGCTCGCGAGCCGGACGTTCAGGCTGCTTGGCCTCGTCCGCACCGCGACGAGTGCGTTCGGCCGGAGTAGCCGGCTGGGTCGTGGGCTGGGGTTCCTTGTCGACGGCCGCCGGTGCATTCTCGGCCGGCTTCTTCCTGGGTCGTGCAGGAGCCGGCTTCTTGGGTGCCGGGGCGGGAGCGGGAGGATCCTCTTGTGCGGGCGTGCCGGCAGTGGACTGCGCGGATGACTCCAAGCTGGCCAGCAATGCCTTGACCTGCTCGGCAAAGCGGTCCGCATCCTCGTCGAGGCTGCCAGGCGTGTTCGAATCCGCCGCCGGCAGATCGGCCTTTCGCTCGGCCTGCCGGGCCAGCGCCTCGAGCATCCTCTGCTCCAGGATCTGTTCCGAAGTCAGCCCGTCGGCCGGATCCGCCTCCGTCGCGGGCGGATCGGCATAGGCCCACAGGCTCGCCAGCATCAGAACGCTCGTCAGAATCCAGGGGACGCGTTTCATAGCGTTTTCAATCCTTCCTTGCCGGAGGGCCGACGCAACGCCCGACCGGCCACCTCGTCCTTCGTGCCGCTTTCCCAACTCCTTGTGGGACCCCGGCGCGCCGGGATCCAGCCGGTCTTCCCTTCTTTGTGGGACCGGCTTTCCAGCCGGTCCATTATTCCTGTGGGACCGGCTTTCCAGCCGGTCTGGTGCGCCAGGGCACACCCTGCAATCCGCTGTGGGACCAGCTTTCCAGCCGGTCTATCCTTCCTGTGGGACCGGCTTTCCAGCCGGTCTTGGTGCGCCAGGGCACACCCTACAGCATCGCAGACCCCATATTCTGCAATCGGTCCGCAATCGCCAAATCCATCACCGACGGCGCGAACGGCTGCCGCTGCTGCTGCGGCTGCCGGACGCATTATCCTCCATGAAGCCCTCGAGAACACCCTTGATTTCATCCGGGCTCATGTTCTTCGGGCGGATGATGACGGCCGTCTTGCCACCCACCGGCCCCTGTTTCTCCAGGGTCCGGATCAGGGTTTCCACCTCTTCAAACCGGGACCGCGCACCGGCCAGCAGGATGCTGTTCGTCCGCCGGTCCGCGCTGAGCACGACCCGGTCGGCCTTGCCCCTGCCGCCGCGGCCGGAACTCATGGCCTGCTTGGCTTCGGCGTCGGCGTCCAGCAGGCCCTGCAGCATGTCGGCCAACTCTGTTACGTCCACGCCGGGCTGAAGCTGCACGATCTTGATGCCGGTGTCCGTGGCCGACTCCTCCGTATCCAGCGTCTCGACCATCACGCGGATTTGCGACATGTCCGTCGGGTTCGCCCGGACGATGAGTTGGTCCGAGGCGTCGTCCGCCACGATCACCGGAATCATCTGGGTGGCCGTCGCTCCCCGACCGCTCCGACTGCTTCTGGCGTTGTCCACGAACATCTGGGTCAGCATGGGCTCGATCACGGAGGGCGTAGCATACGTTAACTTTATGAACACCGGAGCGTTACCGCCGTCCAGAATCTCCACGTCAATCTGGGCGACGACGTCCGCGACCCGGTCAAGCTGTTCCTTCCCGCCGGAGACCACAAGTGAATTAGTAGCACTGGAAACGCTGATTCGGACGTCTCCGCTCAGGCCGCCGGTGCTTCCGCCGCCGCCACCGAAACGCCGCCCGCCAGTACTGCCGCCGGGCTTCTGGAGATACGTCTCCAGGATGCCCTGCATTTCAGTAGCATCCATGTACTTCAGGGCGAAGGTCCGGATTTCACCCGGCCCGCGCTCCGGAGTGTCCAACTGGTTCAGGACCGTCATGATCTCCTCGAACTCGGTGTCCCTGGCTTTGATCACGAGGGTGTCCGTACCGGCCGTATGGGTGATGGAGATACCGCCGCGCTGCGGCATCCAGAACCGGCTCCCACCACCACCCCCCTCGGTGAAAACCTCCGTGAGGGTCTGCGCGATGCTGTCCGCGTCGCCGTGCTTGATCTGCACGATGTGGGGCTCCTGGGCCACGTCGCTCTTGGTGTCCACCTGCTTGATGAGCTCCTCGATCCGCTTCATGTTCTCGGGCGAGGCGGTCACCAGGATGCTGCTGGAGCCCCAGTCGGCCACGGCCGTCACCTGGTCCCGTGCCGTCCGGCCACCCCGGAACGACTGGGTGATCATCTCGGCCACGTCCCAGACCATCCCGTAGGTCAGCTTGAAGGCGCGGAACTGGCGGTCTTTCTCCAGGTCGGGCTCCACGTCGAGCGACTGGACCAAGGGTGTCAGGTCGGTCATTTCCTTTTCACTGGCGAAGACCACCAGACTGTTGGTGCCGGGGTCGGCCGAGATCCGCATCTGCTCGCCGCGGCGGGTGCTGACCCGCTGAAATGCCGCGCTGAGCGTGGTGGCCAACTGCTCCGCGTTGGCGTGCTCGATCTTGACCACGCGGGTGGCCCGGACCTGGCTGCCCTCCACGTCGATTCCCTTGATCAGCGCGTCCACCTCCGCATGACGCTTGGCTGAAGCGGACACGACGACCGACTGCGTGCCGTATTCCACCACCGCCGTCACCTGGTCCCGCGGGCTGGCCCGGAACTGGCTGTATTGGGCGTTAATGGCGCCGACGATGCCGTTCGGATCGGCGAACTGCACTGGATAGACCTGGACCGTTCGTTCGGCATCGCCGGTGGGCGCCACGTCCAGGCTTTCCACCATCGCCTGCACTTGCATGAGTTCCGCCTCCGTGGCGAACACGAGCAGCGAGTTGGTCCGGGTCTCCGCGAGGATCTGCATGGTGGTGTCACCCTGGCGGGCCCGCTGGGTCGCCCGGAACAGGGTCTGGAGCTTCTGAGCCACATCATCGGCGTTGGCTTCTTTCAGCGGGATGAGGTGCGTTTTGCGCGGTGTGCCCTCCAAGTCGATCTTTTCGAGCAGTTCCTTGATCTTCGCCTGGTTCTGCGGGGATGCCGTCGCCACGAGGGCACTGGTGCCCCAGGTGTAGCCGAACGCCACCTCATCCTCCGGCCGCTGCCCGCGGGTCCGCGGGAAGGCGGCGTTCAGGGCGTTTATGGTGGAGGCGGGATCGGCATACTTCAGGTCGTAGACCTCGACGATGCGCCCGGTCAGGTTGGTGGGCTCCTGGTCCAACTGGACGACGATCTGCTGAACCTCCTCGATCTCCGCCGGCGTGCCGTCGAGAATGAGCAGGTTCATCGCGTCATCGGGCACGACCGTCACCGGCAGTTGCCCGGTGCGGGTGCGTCCCCGCGCGCCAATGACCTGGTTGACCGTGGTCGCCACGTCGGAGGCCCGGGCGTTCTTCATTGTGTAGAACTGCTGCACCTTGCCCTGGCCCTTGTCCACGTCCAGCTCTTTCAGCAGGTTCGCGATTACCTCGTGATTCTCCGCACTGGCCGTCACGACCATCTGGGTGGTGGAGACCACGGCGGTGCTGACCTGGTCAATCTCGGCCATCCGCACGCCGGCGACGCGGAACATGGTGTTGATGGCGCTGGCCGCGGCGTTCGCATCGAGCCACTCGAGCGAATACGTGCGAGACTCACGCGCAGTGAGCATGCCGGCGCCCTCCTTGTCCAGCTCGGCGATCATCGTCTTGATCTGATCGATGTTGCCCTGGCTGGCCACCACGACGATCTGCTTGCTGGACACGCGTGGTGTCACCGAGACCGTAAGCTCGGCGGGGTTGATGTTCTGCAACTGGGCGTCGCGAATCGCTTTCTGCCGATTGGCGAACTCCTGCGTGATCTGCGTCGCCGCATCATCCGCGTTCAGGTACGTGAGCTGAATCGTCTCGGTGACAAGCGGAATCGGCGGCGTGCCGGCGTACTCCTCCAGCTTGTCGATCACCTGGGCCTTGATCTCGTCCTGCTGCTTGCGCGTGCCGCGGACGATCAGCGTGTTGCTGGGGACATCGGCCTCGGCTCGCGGAGGCTCGCTTCCGTCGGCCGTGCGACCGCTGTACAGTCGGTTGATGTGCTGTGCCACGTCGTTGGCCTTGGCCTGCACCAGGTGGTAGACCGTCGTAACGATCTCGGCGTCGGGCGGGGGCGGCACGTCCAGGGTGAGCAGCACCTGCTCCACAATCTGGAACGTCGCGGTATTCCCCATGACCATGATGGAGTTTGTGCGGGCGTCTGCCGTGGCGCCGAACGCGGCGCCGGTGTTCTTGAGCGCCGCACCCAGTTGTCGCACAAGTTCCAGCATCTGGCTGAGGATCTGAGTCGCCTGCGCGTGCTTGAGCTGGAAGATGCGCAACTGCACCGGCGATGTCAGCGGCACATCCAGCATGGTGACCATCGACTCAATCTGGGGAATCAGCTCCTCCGGCGCCCGAACGAACAGTTGCATGGTCCCGTCGTCGCCGATGATGGTGATGGCGGCGTTGCGGCCCGCCTGACCGAGGGCGGCCAGCAGCGTCTGGGCCAGCGTGGTCGGCGTGGCGTTCTTGACGGGAATGACCGTGGGCTTGCTCTCCTCCAGGGCCTTGGTCTTCATGTTCGCGATGCGCTCTGTGATCTCCGCACGCAACTCGGGCGGAGCGGTAACGAGCACGGTGTTGGTCTCGGACTCGGCCGCAATGGTGACTCTCTTGGCTCCCCCACGACCCTTGTCGCTGTAGACCGTGCTCAGCGCCTTCATGACCTTGGTCGCGTCCAGGATGGTCGGCAGCGGAAACTCCATGACCTGGGCGTCCTTTTCCTGATCCAGGGCTTCGATCAGCGGCATGATTTTGGGGAAGTCGATGCTCAACGCGCTGATGACCAGCGCGTTGCCGTCTTCATCCACGATGACCGTCGGATCGTTCAGGCCGGACGGGTCATAGCCTTCCGGTCCTCGTCCCCTCCCTGACGACACTCCGGCCTTGAACAGTCTTTCGAGCTGCGGGGCAATCTTGTTGGCGTCCGCGTACTGCATGGGAATGGTTCGCAGCTCTCGCGCGGGCACCTCCTGGGCTTCCAGCTTCGCCACCAGCTCTTCCACCAGCTTGATGGCCGCGGGCGGGCCCATGACCATCAGTGTGTTCGTGGCCGGGTTGCTGGTGAGGTTGATGTCCTCCGCCACGTTGATGCCGGCCTCTTCCGCGCCGGCCATCTCGATGATCTGCTCGCCCATCTGCGCCGCAGCCGCCGCCGCGGCCGCCGCGCTCGCCCCCCGCGGCGTGGTCCGCGCACCCGTGGATCGCCGCGTCCCGATGCCCAGCAGCGACTTGAGCAGCTCCTCAACCTCGCCGGCGTTGAGCTTCTTGAGCTCGATGATTTTGAAATCCTCGGGATTGCCGCCCTTGCGGTCGATGGTGGCCAGCAGCTTCACGATGCTGGGGAAGTCCTGCGTGGCGGCGCGAATCACCAGCGTCCGCGTCCGCGGGTCGGGCACCACGCGGAGCCCGGCGGCGGCCGCCATGGCGGCCATCTGCTGCTGAAGCATCTGCTGCTGTTGCTGCGCTTGTTGCTGCGCCTGCTGTTCCGGGGTCGGCTGGCCGGGTTCGCCGGGCCGTCGGCCGCCCCGTTCACCTTCCGGCTGGCCGGGCTGGCCTGGCTGAGGGGGCTGGCCCGGCTGACCGCCGGGCTGCTGGCCCCGCGCCCCGCGCTGCGTGGGGACCCGCTGCTGAGGCATGTTGAACATCGCCTCCAGAAGCTGCGCCGCCACCCGAACGTCCACGTACTTCATCCGGTACACGCGGATGTCCGGCGGCATCGGGACGTCCACGAACATGTCCTTGATCTCGTCCAGCGTGTCGCGGATATACGTCAAGTCTCTTCCCGCGCCGTCGAGCACAATCACGCCCGTCGCGTTGTCATACTTGATTCTGACCGGCACCTGCTCCGGCTCGGGCGTTTCCGTTTCGGCCTGTGTCGATCCGTCTGTGGGCATCTCCATGCCGGTCACCGCACGACGCAAGTCTTCGACCGATGGTCGTTTGTCGTCGTCAACCGGCTGCGTAGTTGGCGGAGGGCCCGCGACCTCGTCTTCATCCGCGTCGGCCAAGGCCATGCTCGTGGCCAGCAGACCATCCAGATCAGCAGCTGCGCAGGCGGGCAGCACGCAGGGAAGCGTGGCGCCGTCCTCATTGTTGCCCGTTTCGGCCGGACTCAGCGGCGTCACCTGCTCCACCAGTTTCTCGTAGTCAACCGCATTCGGATCTGCTGCCTCAATCTCGATCTTGAGATCCGGAGCACGGTTCTGCAGAATGAGGGCTATCTCCCTCGCCGTCAGACCCACCTGCGGAATCGAAACGGCGATCGTCTTCCGCTCGGTCTGCTCTTTGGACGGCTTGTCGATGAATCGAGCAACGAGATCCTCGACAAAGGGAAACGTATCGGGATCACCCGTCACGGTCAGAATCTGCGTGAAGCTGATGTAGTCGATCTTGGGGGCCTTATCCTCCCCCAGCATCTTCTCAACCATGTCCTCGAGAACGAAGACCGCGTCATACGGGTCGGCATACTTCAATTCGATCGTCTTGACCGGAGGCACGTCCGTCGGCGGCTCCAGATCCGGCGGTTTCTGGTCCGTCCCCTCATAGAGTTCATACAACGAGTCGATCTGGGCAATCTTGATCGGGCTGGCCGTGACCACCATCGTCCCGCCGTATGGATCAGACACCAATGCAATATCCTTGCCGGCACGAGGCCCACCCACCGGTGCAAACCAATCGTCCGTGGTATCCTTCGGCTTGGGAGGCAGGCCACCCGAGTCGAAGAACGTCAGGATCGCGTCTGCAAACTTCTCGACATCGTAGTATTGGAACCGATAGACCTTGACGACGTCGCCGCTGGCCGCTTCGGCGTCCAGCATCTTGATCCAGCCTTCCACCTCGTCCACCTGCTCGGCGTAGCCGGCCAGCACCAGGGCGTTGCCGCCGGGAGCGGGCAGCACGGTTACGTCCTGGCCGGACGGGCCCGCCGGCGAAGCGGCCGGCGCGGGCGTCGGAGGCGAGCCCGGAGGCCCGCCCCTGCGAGCGCCGCCCCGATCCGGCCGGCGGGTCGCGGCCGTCCGCGTGCCGCCGCCCAGCATGGCATTGATAGTGTTGGCCATCTCGGTCGCGTCAGCCTTTTCCAGCTTCACCGTGCGGATGACCCGCGGGCCGTCGCCCACGCGATCCAGCTCGGCGATCATCATTTCCGCCTCGGCCATGAGCACGCCCGGGGCAACCACCAGCAGCCGGCCCTTGGTCGCATCGGGCTCCACGAGCAGGTTCATCTGGGCCGGGCCGCCTTTCCCGCCGGGCGCCGCCGCCTTGAGCGCCCCCGAGGCGACGGCCTCGGCATACTTCATGTCCAGGAAGCTTCTGAGCAGTTGGGCGATCTGGTTCGCGTCGGCATTCTCCAGCTCGAAGAAGCGAACCTGGGTCGCGTCGCCCGCCTGCGGCACGTCCAGTTCTTCCAGCAGGCCGGCGATCTTCTCCATGGTCTCCGTCGGGGCGACCACCAGAAGGCTGTTCCCGATCTCCGCGATCTTGACGTCACTGCCCGGAATGCTGACCGCCACCGGTGCCGGCGCCTGAGGCTGATTGCCTGGCTGTCGCGGCGGGCGGCGGACCGGCGCCTGCGGCCCCGCCTGATCCAGGATCAGGGCCTGAATCACCCCGCGGGCCTCAGCCGGCGCGATGTACTTCAGCTTGAACGTGCGCTGCTCCAGGGATGCTTCGACGTCATACCGGGCGACCAGCTCCTCGAGCCGCTTCATCTGCGCCGGCGAAGCGCCCGCGACGGCCACCGCGTCGATGTCCGCCGCCAGCTTGACCGCCTCGGCCAGCCCCATCTGGTTCAGGATCTGCTGAAGCGCCTCAACGATCTTCTGGGGCTCTGCGTGCGAGACGGGAATCCGCTGCCACTCGATCACGAGTTCGGCATCGGCATCAAGATCCTGAATGAGCGGCCAGTGGCGATCGTTCCACTCCTCATTCGTGCACAGTACGTAGAGCATGTTGGTGCTGTCGTCACCCTGGAACTTCTCGCCGGGTTGAGCGGCGGGCGCGGTTCGACGCGGCGGGCGACGGCCCCCCTGGGCGGGCGCCGCCGCGGGAGGGGCCGTCGGGGCACTGCCTGCGTCCAGGGCTCTGAGCATGTTGGCCACCGCGGACGGCTTGGCGTGCAGCAGCCGGGCCTTGTGCAAGGTCTCTTCATCCTGGGCCACGTCCAGCTCGCTCAGGATGGTGACCGCCCGCTCGATGTCGGCGGCAGTGCCTCCGGCGATGATGACGGACGTGCCCGACGGGTCGGCCACGAAGCGAAGCCCGCTTC